>CANQDR010000003.1 GCA_947593615.1 uncultured Clostridia bacterium | reverse complement strand
CCTGCCGACTATATCAATGCTTTTTTATCAACTGGCCAAGTTTTCTAATTTTGTAACACATCATTGACAAACCTACACATACTATACATTGTGTATTTAAACTTGAAATATTATTATGCATATGTTAAAATTAAATTGTTTTGAAAAAAATAAATATGCTTTTAGTTATGCCTTTATTATTCGGAAGTGATAAAATATGATGAATAATGCTTTACCGCGATTTAATCACAGCAATTATTTAAAGCAGCAAGAAAAATATATATTGGAAAAGAAATCAAGCGGTCTCGGATTTTATATATTAAGTTATATACTGACAATGGTTGCTGCGCAATATTTATTTCTGCAATTCTTTTTATCCTACTCTCAGGACAACATATATATATCAAATATACCGATGTTTCTAATAAATATATTTACCTCTGTGTTCTCCGCATTTATTCCGGGGCTGTTTTATTTTTTAATTTCAAAAAGCAACATTTCGGAAACTATCAGTGTAAAATATGTAAAGCAAAATATTCTCTGGCCAATTGTATTTATGGGAATGGCGACTGCTATGGTAGCAAATTATGCTACGGATATACTACAGCAAAACTTTTCAATATTCGGTATTGAAAACACAAAAGTTATGAGTGAAAGCACCAATACTTTCTTTGAAAATATACTTTACTTTGTTTCAACTGCAATTGTTCCGGCATTTGCAGAGGAATTTGCATTTCGCGGAATTATAATGGGAACTTTGAGAAAATACGGCGATGTTTTTGCTATTATAACTTCATCGGTTATGTTTGGCATCATGCACGGGAATATTGTTCAAATTCCCTTTGCATTTATTTTAGGTCTTGTTTTTGCCTATATAGATTGCAAAACGAACTCAATTATTCCCTCAATTATTATTCATTTTATTAACAATTTCTATTCAGTTATGATGGACATACTTCGAAATTCAGGCGATCTCAACGACAGAAAAACTACGTCTTTTTATTTCTTAATAATTTCAGTTTTCTGCATTTTAGGAATTATCTCATTCTTATATTTAATTAACAAAGATAAAAACTTTTTTAAATTGCCCCAAAAATCATCTTTTCAATATGAATATGCAAAAGTTCTCACTTTAAAAGATAAGATTAAAGCATTTCTTATTAATCCGGGCATAATCCTTGTCAGTGTACTTTTATTATATGAAACAATTTCAAATATTGGTGTTATATGATTACTGATAAGATTGAATACGACAAAGAAAAAATGCTGTTTATGCAGTCGGCTCTTGATATGGCGGCAGAGGCCTTTGATGATGACGAAGTTCCTGTAGGAGCTGTAATAGTAAAAGACGGCGAAATAATTGCAAAAGGCAGAAACAGACGAGAAAAAAGCAAAAATGCACTGCTTCACGCAGAAATCGACGCAATAAACAATGCTTGTAAAAGGCTCGGCGGCTGGAGATTGTGGAATTGCGAAATATATGTAACTCTTGAGCCCTGTCCAATGTGCGCGGGAGCAATTATTAATGCCCATATTCCGAAAGTATATTTTGGCGCTTATGATTTTAAAAACGGCTCCTGCGGAACAATAACAAATCTGTTTGAAATGCCGTATAATTTTAAACCTCAGTACGCAGGCGGAATTATGGAGGAAAAATGTTCAAATCTTTTAAAAGACTTTTTTAAGAAACTAAGATAATTTTTAATTTTTTAAATCATTATCTAAAGCATTACGTAAAAAAACGAAACCCGCAGTATTTTGCTTTTATTTAAGCATTTACGGCGGGTTTATTATTTTATAAATTTTAATCATTTTTATTTAAACTATATATTTACTTCGTCTTTTAAAATCTTATCGGCAGCAAGCATAATGCCGAGCTTACCGCTGTGAAAGTTAAGTCCTCCCTGCATCCACACAGCGTATGGCTCTCTCAGCGGAGCATCGGCAGACAGTTCAATTGAAGAACCGAGCGTAAACGCACCTGCCGCCATAATTACCTGACTTTCATATCCTGGCATATCCGAAGGCATGGGTTTGACAAAACTGTCAACAGCTGAACCGCTCTGTATGCCTGAACAAAAGCTTATAAGCTTTTGTTCATTGCCGAGCATAATAAGCTGGATAATATCTCCTCTGCTCTCATTATATCTCGGCGTTGTTTCATAACCTAAAAGCTCAAAAAGCGCTGATGCAAATACCGCTGTCTTGAGTGCTTCTCCTGCAACGTGCGGAGCATGATAAGCTCCCATAAACAGCTCTCTGTTTGCATTTAATGTTGCTCCTATTTCTTTTCCTGTACCGGGTGTTGTCAGGCGGTAAGAACACATTTCAACAAGATTTTTCTTTCCTGCAATATATCCACCTGTCGGAGCAATTCCTCCTCCGGGATTTTTAATAAGTGAGCCAGCCATAATATCAACGCCGACAGACAAAGGCTCGATTTTATCAATGAATTCGCCGTAACAATTATCAAGCATAATAATTGAATTCGGCGACTCTTTTTTTGAAATATCACAGATTTTTTTAATCTCGCGCCATGTTATTGAGGGTCTTAAACTGTAGCCTCTTGAGCGCTGTATGTAAACCATTTTAGGCTTTTGCACTGAAATTCTGCTCTTAATTGCATCACAATCAAGTGTGCCGTCAGAATTGAGCTCAACCATTTCAAAATTAATGTTAAAGTCCTTTAATGAGCCCGGATAATTGCCCTCTATGCCTATAGCAGAGCGTATAGTGTCATAAGGCATACCTGTTACCGATAATACGGTGTCGCCGGGTCTTAACATACCGAAAAGAGCAACGGTCAGCGCGTGAGTTCCGCTTACAAAATTATGTCTTACAAGCGCGTCCTCAGCGTCAAACACGTAAGCATAAACTTTGTCAAGGGCATCTCTGCCTGCATCATCATATCCGTAACCTGTAGAGCCGAACAAATGACTTTCTCGTACTCCTGCATACTGAAACGCTTTAATCATTTTACGCTGATTATATTCCTGAATATCTTCAATTTCCAAGATTTTTTCTCTGCAAAGCTCCATTGCCTTTTCAGACGCTTTAATGATTTTTTCATCGATATCAAAAAATTCCAAAAAACTCACCTTTCAAAATAATATTCACACCACGTTCCGGACTCGGTAAATCCAAGATTGTTGTAGAAAGAAATATTTGCGTTTTTTGCTCTGTGCAGGAAAACGGTCTTATTTTCAGAAATCAATACATTTGATATGTATTTTACAATGCTTGAACCGTAACCCCGCTTTCTGTATTCAGGGTCACACGCAACAGCTCCGAGAACAGCGCCGTTTCTGCTTTCAGCCACAGTCATTGCAACGGCAGCAAGACTGTTGCTTTCTGTAATTCCATACATTCTCATCGCATTGTGGCGTATTTTGTGATTTACATCAACATAAAAATCCTCAAAAGCAGGAGGTATAAAATTATCATCAGCACACTTTACAATAAGCTCATATGCCGATTTAATTTCGGGTACAATTATATTTAAACTGTTATCCAAAAGCTCAAACGGTTTATCTTTTATCAGAACCGGACCCGTTATACACTTACTTTTAAAAACATTAAGCTTATATTCCCCGCTGCAAATTGCACTTGACGCACCTGCAACGCGCATAAATGATGATACTTCCTCTATATCACCACTGTCAGTAATAAATAAAATAAAATTTGTTCCGCTGCGGGCAATTGCTCCTCTGGATTTTCCGCTGTTTTCATCAATAATCATCCAATAATCAACAAATGCAAGCTCAGGTTTATAGCTGTTATATAATGAAATAATTCTGCACGCAAACGGGTCATTGCCTGAAATATTCGTGATGGAGCTTATAAAATCTTTAGATTCATTTGCTGAAACTATCATTAATCTGTCTCCTTAAAATTTATCGCCGCCAGAAATTATATCTGCAAGTTCCCTTGTAAGTTTTAAAACGCTTTCACAGTCATCTTTATTCGCAATACACATAGGAGCATGAAGATACCTGCACGGCAACGATATTGCAAGGGTTCTTACTCCGCTTCTGCTTTGATGAATTGCCCCAGAATCGTTGCCGCCTGCAACAGCACGCTTGTACTGAGCTTTCACTCCGATTCTTTCTGCACATTCAAAAGCACAGCTCACCAGTTGCCTGTCATAAATTGTACGCCTGTCCATAACTGAGATTACAGCACCTTCACCGAGATTGCAAACCTGCCTGCTTGAATCCACTTCGGGTATATCAGCCGCTGTTGTTGTTTCAATAACAAGCGCAAAATCAGGGTCAACAGAATATGCGGCAACCTTTGCTCCTCTTAATCCAACTTCTTCCTGAACCGCAAATACAAAATCCATATCGTAATTCAAGTCGCTTTTAATAAGATTTATCAGCACCAAACATCCGAAACGGTCGTCAATCGCCTTTGACATAATTGTATAATCAGTAATTTTAAAATCCGAAATGAAATTTATGCTTTCACCGTACGAAACAAACTTCACAGCCTCGTCTTTACTGTCAGCACCTATGTCTATATACATTTCACCTATTGCAGGAATCAGGTCCCTTTCTTCTCCTTTGGAAAGATGAGTAGGCTTTATTCCTATAATACCGCTTATATTTCTTTTTCCGATTGAAACCTGTTTTCCCGGCAGAATCCTTCTGTCAAGTCCTCCGACTTCATCAAACTTAATGTAACCGTCTGAGGTTATATCAGTCACCATTAATCCAACTTCGTCCATATGAGCCGAAAGCATAAGTTTATTTGCTGCTCTGTTCTTTCCTCTTTTTTTAACAATAAGATTGCCGAGATTATCTACCCTGATTTCATCGGCATAGTCATTAATTTCTTCTATAATCAAATTGCGGACAGCTCTTTCATCACCTGAAATACCATTGCATTTACAGAGCTTTTCAAACAGCTTGTAATCAATCATCAAAAGCACCTCCGCAAATAATATATTCACAAATTAATTTTGAAGTGGTTTCAACATCCTCAATTGAAATAACTTCATTCGGTGTATGCATATACCTTTGGGGAATTGAGATAACCGCAGTTTTAACTCCGCTTTTCGATACTGAAATGCTGTCTGCATTTGTACCCGTAGCACCTGAAACGGGCTCCGTCTGATACGGAATATTATTTTTAGTTGCTGTTTCAATAAGTTTATCAGACATTTTTCTGTTGAGAATAGGTGAAATACAAATCATCGGACCTTTATTTAATTCTATATTAGAATATTGCCCCGAAATATCAGGCTGTGATGCAAAGCTGACATCAACTGCTATTGCTTCGTCTGCGTCAACAGAAAATGCGCCTGTCTTTGCTCCTGTTCCAAAAGTCTCTTCCTGTACGCTCAGAAGAATAACGACCTTATAATCACTGATATTATTTTCACTTAGTATCTCTGCACATCTTATAAGAGAAGCTACTCCGCATCTGTTATCAAGCGCGCAGGAAGAAATTCTGTTATTGATCATTTCAGTCGGATTTGACTTGAAAGTTAACAAATCACCGATTTTTATATGCTTTACAACCTCATCATACGGCATACCAAAATCTATCCACGTTTTATCAATCGGATTAGCTTTGTCCTCCTTGCCGTCTGAAAGATGAGGCGGCATACAGCATACAACGCCTGTTATCTCAGGGTAATTCTGAGATATAATCTCGCAATTTTGAAGAACTCTTATATCTATTCCGCCGCATTTATCCACCTTGACGAAACCGTTTTCATTAATATCTGTAACAATCAAGCCTATTCTGTCAATATGAGCGTCAAGCAAAATAGTTTTTTCAGCACTCATATTACCGAGAAAAGCAAACAAGTTACCGTTAGAATCAGTTTTTACATCAGAATATCTTTCAAGATACTTTTTTGCTGTCTTTACGGCAGGCTCTTCACTTCCTGAAACTCCTGAAGCTCGGCAAAGGTCTAAAATAATCGTTTTAATATCCATCAGCTGTCTTATTTTAAGCCATTAACAATCGACTTAAAATGATTACCTCTTTCTTCAAAATTTTTGTACAGTCCAAAGCTTGCACTTGCAGGCGACAAAGAAACTATATCACCTGTTTCAGCACAATTTACAGCTGCGTTTACAGCCTCTTCTATATTATTTACATTTATAATTTTAATATTTTTTTCAGAATAATTATCGGCAGATTTGACAGCGGCTTCGATTTTAGGAGCAGTATCACCCAGCAATATTAAAATCTTTACCTTATCGTTAATCACAGGACCGAGCGGTTCATAAGGGATATGCTTATCATATCCTCCTGCTATAATGATTATTTTTTCATCATAGAGTGACAAAGTACCGAGTGCGGTTCTTGTAGGGCTTGAAGCAATGGAATCATTATAATACTTTACTCCCTTATATTCTCTTACAAATTCTGCCCTGTGCTCAACTCCGCCAAAAGTTTTAGCTACTTTAATTATTGTATCAATATCAACTATTCCCCATACGGCTGATATAGCGGCAAGATAATTTTCTACATTATGCATACCCGGAATTTTTATATCGCTTATATCCATTATTTTTGTAACTTTTCCGTAATCGCTGTAGCATACAGTAGTTCCGTCAAGAAAAGCACCGTTATATATTTTCTGCTTTACACTGAATTTTGCAAGCTGTCCTCTTACGTTTTCAGAAAAGCTGTCTGTAATTTCATTATCAAGATTTAAAACAGCCTTTGAAAAAGCATTTTGGTGCAGAACAATATTTCTTTTTGCGTCAATATATTCTTGCATATCCTTATGTATATCAAGATGGTTTGGCGCAAGATTTGTTACTACTGCTATATCGGGGCTTATTCTCATTGAAATAAGCTGAAAGCTTGAGAGCTCAACAACTGCATAATCCTCACTTGAAACAGATTCAATTTCTGGAAGCAACGGCTTCCCTATGTTGCCGCCGAGATAAACTTTTTTTCCGCTTGCTTTGAGAAATTCAGATATAATTGTAGTTGTAGTTGTTTTTCCGTCAGAGCCTGTTACGGCGATAGTTTTGCACGGGCACAAATCAAAAAAGACTTCCATTTCAGATGTAAGAACAACGCCGCTGTTTCTAAGGTCAACAAGCTCGTCTTTATAAAACGGAGTTCCGGGACTTCTGAAAACAATGTCTGCTTTTATATCAGAAAGATAGTTTTCTCCCAAAACAAGCTCTGCACCGTATTCCTTAGCTTTTACTCCGTTTTCACCTAACGAATCAAACTCCTTTTTGTCGCAGGCTATAACCTCTGCTCCCTTTTCTTTGAAAAGTTTTATTAGAGGAAGATTGCTTGTTCCTATTCCTATAAAAGAAACTGTTTTTCCTTTTATATCATTAAAAAATTTATCAACTGTCGTACTCATTAATTTGCCCCTTTACCTTTATTTTCTCTATTTAATTATAAATCATTCTCATTAATTATACCGACTAAAACAAAAAATTTCAACTGCTAACGGATATTATTGCAATAATAATTACGGAATGTTACAATATAAAAGGTGATATAATGCTTTATGATTTCATTATTACAGATAAAAGCAAAAAGATTCCGCTCTACAGACAAATATATATATCGGTAAGAAACTCAATTGAAAACGGAACTTTAAAAAAAGGTACGAAGCTTCCGTCAATCAGGCGACTAAGCTGTGATTTGAAAGTATCAAAAACTACAATTACAGCCGCTTATGAACAGCTTTGTGCCGAAGGATATATTAAAAACAAGCCTCAAAGCGGTTATTATGTTGAGGCTGAATTTGAAATAAAACCGAAATCATATGATAAGGATAAAATAAAACACCTGCAAAAAAAAGTCTATTTTAAATATGATTTCAGCGGAAAAAGTATTGATGAAAAAATATTTAATCTAAATGAGTGGAAAAAATGTGTTAAAGAAGTATTGAATGAAAGTTACCTGCTGACTTCATACGGTGACGAGCAGGGCGAAGAAGCTCTGAGAAACGCTCTTCAAAAATACAGCCTTGGAACACGCAGCGTCAATACAACGTCAAATAATATTATAGTGGGAGCAGGAACTCAGCCATTGTTATATCTATTGTGTTCTATTCTGGGAAACAACAAAAAAGTTGCTATGGCTGACTTTAGTTATATACAATCAGAGTTTGTTTTTAAAAGTTTTGCATATGAGGTTAATTATTTTGAAGTTGATGATTACGGCGTAACAGTTAAATCACTTGAAAAAATTAAGCCTGATATAATACTCATTAATCCGAACTTTACAAACAAAAGCGGTGCAAATATGCCGGTTACAAGGCGGCTTGAAATTATTGATTGGGCAAGAAAAAACAACGCTCTTATAATAGAGGATGATTACAACGGAGAGCTGAGATACAGAACTCATCCTATGCCCTGTGTTCAAAACTACGATACGGAAAATACGATTTACCTTGGCTCTTTTTCAAAAGTTTTGCTGCCCTCAGTTAGAATAAGCTATATGGTGCTTCCGGACAAATATCTTAACTTGTATAATGATATTAAGAGTATAACAAACCAGACAGCGTCAAAAACAGAACAGCTTGCCCTTGCAAAATATATTGAAAACGGCAAAATTGATATACATCTGCGAAAAGCAAGAAGAATTTATTTTGAAAAGAGCAGAATTATTCTTGACAGCATAAATAAATATTTTAAAGACAATGCAAAAATTGTGTTTAATGAAACTTCAATGTACGTTTCGCTCAAATTATCGGATTCACCTGACAGAGCAGAAACAGAAAAAGAATTACTGAATAATTCAATAAGTATTATGCCCTACAGACGCGAAAATAACGTGTTCGCTCTTAGTTTTTCAGGCATCTCCGAAAATAAAATTGAGGACGGTATTAAATTAATAAGTAAAATACTCAATAAATAAAAATTTTTTTAATATCACAAAACAAAATAAAAACCACCGCGCAGCTTTTTTATAAGCCGTTGCAGTGGTTTTATTGTTTATGTAATTTATGTAAAATACATTTATTAAATAAAAATTTGCTTAAAATAAAATTATTTATTTTTTACATCTCTTCCAAGAAGATAATCAACTGATACTTCAAGAATATCGGCTAAAGCAACAAGCTCAATATCCGTAACAAATCTGATTTGACCCTCAAGCTTTGAAAGCCCTGAAGCATTCATATCAACTCCGTTGACCTGAAGCTGTGCAAGTAATTCCTTTTGCTTCATACCCTTTTGTTTTCTGACAAGCTCTACGCGGTTGCCTACCAAATTTCTATCTCCAAGTTCTTGCTTGCGAAGTCTCATTTTACTCTCTCCAAATCATTTATAATTCTTTTTTAAAATTCTTTAAAAACATTGTAAACACATTATAATACTTTGAAAGAAAAAAAACAAGTCTTTTTTGTAAATTAATTTAAAAAAATGAAATTTATTGGTATAATAAGTTACAAACAGCTAATAATTTGTTATTTTGGTGAAATATTAATTGATTATCTTACATTGATTTATATATTTTAAATAATTTATTATTCTTCTGTGGAAAGATGTGAATTATGTGGAAAGCGCTTATTTCTTATGTGGAAAAATGTTAGTTATGTTGAAAGTTGTATTATGTAATATTAAATAAAAATAATTACAAATATGTAATTATTCAACAAATATGCTTAATTAATAGACTTTTTATAATATTAATATCATACAGCAGTTCAACACAAAAGAAAGGAGCGTCGTAAAACCGACACTCCAAAATTAATTTATTATGTATTAAATGTACCGTTTTCAATTTTTGAAATCATTGCAAGTCTGTTGTCGTGTCTGCCGCCTTCTTCGGGAGTATTAAGAAAAATATCCGTATATTTTACGGCATCTTCTTCCGTAGTCACTCTTCCGCCCATACAAAGAATATTTGCATGATTATGTCTGCGCGTCATTTCAGCACCAAATTCATTGTTTACTACAGCAGCGCGAATACCTTTTACCTTGTTTGCAGCAATTGAGATGCCTATTCCCGTTCCGCAGCAAAGAATACCTGTTTCGCACTCTCCATTTGCAACTGCATTGGCAACTTTGTAAGCATATATCGGATAGTCAACGCTGTCTGTGCTGAAAGTACCAAAATCTTTATACTCAATTCCTTTTTTATCGAGATATTTTTTTACTGCGCAGATTAAATTATATCCGCCGTGGTCACAACCAAGTGCTATCATTTATTTACCCCCTGTTTTTTATTTAATTCCCTTTGTGCCTGAGGCAATCTGAGATAAGCAGGCATTAATTTTGAACAAGTAGTAATATCGCCTTTCTCTATCATTTCAAAAGCAGCACACGCAACAGATGATGCTGTTTGAATTCTGTTGTTAATAGCTGAAAGAACTACATTTTCAAGTTTATTATTTAAGTATTCACTGCATAACAGTGCACCGTCGCCGACCAGAACAACTTTTTCAGTATAATTATTTAATTCCGACTTTAAATCCTGCAACGATAACGCTCTGTCATCAGTAAGACGTTCTATTTTACTTCCGTTGACTCTGAATATTGCATTATAAACCTGAGAACAGCGGGCATCCATTACGGCGCAGACAATGCAGTCATTTCCGAGCATATTGTAAGCCATACTGTATAAAGTAGAAACCGACACACACGGCAAATCATGCGGAAATGCAATTCCCTTTACAGCGGCAACACCTATGCGCACACCTGTAAATGAACCGGGTCCTGAGTTTACTGCAACAGCTTCAATGTCATTGATTGAAACACCTGTATTTTTCAGAAGGTCGTCAATCATAGTTATAAGCGTCTGGCTGTGAGTAAGTGAAGTATTGATTGAAAATTCACCGATTATTTTATTTTTTTCAGCAATTGCCACGGAAGCAGCAGTTGCCGAAGTATCGACAGCAAGAATTTTCATTCTAAATCAACACCCTCTATTTCAAAAATACGCTCGTTATCCTGGCGACCCATTTTAATATTGATTCTGATTGAGTTTTCGGGCAATGCACCTTCAATATTCTCGCTCCACTCTATAACAAGAACACCGTTGCCAATATAATCAAAAAAACCTGTTGAGTACAGGTCCTCCCATGATGTTACTCTGTACATATCAAAATGATAAATATTGTACTTTCCTTGATATTCATTTACAAGAGCAAATGTCGGACTTGAAACTCCGTCTGAAACTCCGAGAGCAAGGGAAAGTCCGCGCGTAAAAGACGTTTTCCCCATTCCAAGACCGCCAAAAAGCGCTATAACCTCATTTCCGGAGAGTTTATCAGCGATTAAAACTCCGATTTTTTCGGTTTCCTCTGCACTTTTAGAAATTATCCTTTTCATATCAGAACAAACCGACTATCTTTCCGTTTTCATCTACATCAATGCTATGAGCAGCAGGAACTTTCGGAAGTCCGGGCATTGTCATAATATCGCCTGTATAAACAACGACAAATCCTGCGCCGTTTGACAAGCTGACGTTTCTTACTGTAATTTCAAAATTCTCAGGTGCTCCCAGCAAAGCGGGATCATCTGATAACGAATACTGAGTTTTAGCTATGCAAACAGGAAGCTTGTCTGCACCCAAAGAAACGACTTCTTTAATTGCCTTTTCGGCAGCAGTTGTATAATTTACCTTGCCCGCACCGTAAATTGTTGATGCTATTTTCTCAATTTTTTCCTTTAGTGATAAATCAAGTGAATATATCGGTTCAAAAGCAGACGGTTTTTCACAGGCTTCAACAACTTTGTTAGCAAGCTCAATGCCGCCTTCTCCGCCCTTGCTGAATACATTTGAAAGAGCAAAATCTGCTCCGTTTTCTTTGCAATAATCTTCAATAAATTTAAGTTCAGCTTCTGTATCTGAGCCAAATTGATTTATCGCAACAACAACGGGCACATTATATTTACGCATATTATTGATGTGAACGCCGAGATTTACAATTCCCTTTTTCAGAGCCTCAAGGTTTTCCTTAGACACCTCTGACTTTGGAACACCGCCGTTATATTTTAAAGCACGGCACGTAGCAACAACTACGATAGCAGACGGTGACAATCCTGCATATCTGCACTTTATGTCAAGGAATTTTTCCGCACCAAGGTCTGAACCGAATCCGGCCTCTGTAATGCAGTAATTTGCAAGCTTTAGCGCAAGTTTTGTTGCACGCACACTGTTGCATCCGTGCGCAATATTAGCAAACGGTCCTCCGTGCATAATTGCAGGAGTGCCCTCAAGCGTTTGTACAAGATTTGGTTTTATGGCGTCTTTAAGAAGCGCTGTCATAGCTCCGTCAGCTTTTAAATCCTTAGCATACACGGGATCACCCGAATATGTGTAGGCAACAAGAATTTTTCCGAGCCTTTCCTTTAAATCATAAATATCATTAGCAAGACAAAGTATAGCCATAACCTCGGAAGCCACAGTAATAATAAAGTGATCCTCTCTCGGAACACCGTTCACCTTGCCTCCAAGTCCTAAAACTATATTTCTGAGCGCACGGTCGTTCATATCAAGACAACGCTTAATTAAAATTCTGCGAGGGTCAATCATAAGGGTATTTCCCTGCTGAATATGATTATCAAGCATTGCACAGCAAAGGTTATTTGCAGAGGTTATTGCGTGCATATCACCTGTAAAGTGAAGATTTATATCCTCCATAGGCAAAACCTGTGCATAGCCGCCTCCTGCCGCACCGCCTTTAATTCCGAATACGGGACCAAGCGATGGTTCACGCAAAGCAATAATAGCTTTCTTGCCTATTTTAGCCATAGCCTGTCCAAGACCTGCGGTTGTTGTTGTTTTTCCCTCACCGGCAGGAGTAGGATTAATGGCAGTAACAAGAATTAACTTTCCATCAGGATTATCCTTGACTCTTTGCACGAGCTCGTCGGAAAGCTTGGCCTTGTACTTTCCGTAAAACTCAAGTTCATCCTCAGATATGCCGACTTGAGAGGCAATTTCCTTAATAGGTCGAAGCTGCGCCTGCTGAGCTATTTCAATATCAGATAACATATAACAGCACCTCCAAACATTATTCGCTATTATTATATCAAACTAAAACGACTGTATTATTCCTATTTGAAAATATACTTGATATTAAATCCATAATTTAATATAATAATTTCAGAGTATATATGAAAAGGTATTGATGGTTTTAAATTTCGTCATAAAATAACTGCGGGGCGTTTTGTTTGAATAAAATTTCTCATTCTGTTTTAGACTATTTCAAAAAAACAGATGTTTTCCTTTGGATTTTGACTTTGATTGCTGTAATATACAGCATGTTGCTAATTTCAAGTATGCAGCGTTCAGGCGACTACAATTTTTTAAAAACACAATTAGCCGCCGTCGTAATAGGTCTGACAGCGGCAGTCATAATTTCAGTTGCAGATTACAGATATTTAGTCCGAAAATGGTATTTTGCCGCTTTTATAGCTGCAATTCTTGCCGCGCTTGTATTTGTATTCGGAATACAGGTTGCAGGTACAGATGACACGGCATGGATTCAGCTTCCGGGAGGTTTTACAATACAACCCTCCGAATTTATTAAAATATGCTTTATTATTACATTTACAAAACATCTGTCGTATCTTAATGAAAAAAATTTACTAAAAAGCTTTGCAGGTGTTATTTCTCTCGTAATTCACGCTTTAATTCCGATGGTCATAATCCATTTTCAGGGCGATGACGGTACAGTTTTGATTTTCGGAATGATTTTTCTTATCATGGCTTTTACAGCAGGTGTTCAGCTAAAATATTTTGCAATTTTCGGAGGTCTTCTTTTAATAGGAATACCGATTATCTGGAATTTTTTTATGAATGATGAACACAGAAACAGATTTCTTGCCTTATTTGATATTGACGGAAATTCTATGACTAATTACGGCTGGCAGCAATATCAGGGTAAAGTTTCAATAGCAAGTGGAGGCATAAGCGGAAGCGGACTTTATAACGGTTCACGGGTTGAATACGGAATCGTGCCCGAGCAGGAAAACGATTTTATTTTTACTGTAGCAGGAGAAGAGCTTGGTTTTATCGGGTGTATTTTGCTTCTGGCAATTCTTTTTTTGATAATTATAAAAATTATCCTAAATGCAAAAAATGCAAATGATTTGCAGGGCAAATTCATTTGCTGCGGCGTTTTTGCCATGATTGCTTCTCAAAGCATTATTAATTTAGGAATGGTTCTGGGCTTCTTCCCTGTAATCGGAATAACGCTTCCTCTGTTCAGTTCAGGAGGCACATCTGCTCTCAGCACGTTAATTTGCATAGGACTTGTTCAGAGTGTGAAAAATCATAATGTTGACGATATGGATACCGTAACTCTCAGACGCGGGAGTCAAAGCCGGCAGAAAATATAGTCAAAAAATCGATACCCCCACAGCCGTTATTGTGAACTGTGGGGGATTCATTATAGCTTTATTTAATTAAATGTTTCAAGCTCTGCTATATATTTCTGAATGAGAGTAGCATCAATAACTTTTGTACTGCCGTCTTTATCAACGTCAGCAAGACTTAACTGAAGGTCACTGAACTCTTCTAAGTCAACCAGATATTTTTGAATATCTGTAGCGTCAACAATATTTACTATGCCGTCTAAGTTTACATCACCAAGCAAATATTGCTGTTGTGATTGTTCACCGATAACAAAATTCTTTACAGAATTTACTGTATTGCCCTTTGAATCCGTTACCGTGACGGAAATTTTATAACTGCCTGTTTCAGCAGGAGTCCATACATATGAATTTGAATTTGATTTCTGTACCGAAACTCCGTTAACTGCAAAATCATACTCAACATTGCCGTCAGCATGATATGCCTGCGCTGACAATGTTATCGGAGTATTTGCAGCCTGTCCTGAGCTTCTATCTGCACCGAAGTTTACTTCAAGCGGAGCGTTGTTTACGACTGTGTCTTCAAGCAATGCCCCTACGCGTGCCAAAGGTACCGTGATATTATCAACGTCCTCTTTTTCATGCGATGTAGATGGATCATAGCTGTATGCAACATTAGCACTGTCGAGCATTGAAGGATCGTGAGGAAGCGTATCCATTCCAGAAGTACCGTATGTAAGAATCTGCATTGCGCCTATTCCCTTTGTTTCAATGTAATTCTTATCAATTCCCAAAGTTGAAAGAGGAATGGCTACTTCATAAACATAGCCGTAAGAAGATTTATAACCCAAGTCAAAGAAATCGACCCAGTTTGAATTAGGGTCTGTATTATCGCCCAACACACGTGTACCCTTTGCACCGTTCACACCGTATAGCGTATTACTTTTTGTGCCGTTGGCATATTTAATCTTAAAGCCGTTCTGATTGTCCTGCTTCTCAAATGACGTTACGCCAATCGGTATTCTTGTATCGTAATTAAACATATATTTTCCGTCAGTATCAAGTGTATCTGCTTTGAAAATTGAAGCTCCGCCGTTTGAATTGTTACTATCCATTGCGATAAGAGTATCAATATGTGTTTCAAACGAAGTACCGCCGTCTTTTGCGACTCCGTTGTCACAGCCCCATACGAACGGATTTGTGTAAGTTGAGCCGTTTGTATTAGTTCCTACAGCCTTGCCTGAAGCTTGTTTTGCAGGATCAATAGATAATGCAAGATACATAGGAATACTGTTTCTCCAAGGACGTGCTTCATTTGAAGCGGCAAAATTATCAGACGGGGATACTATATACGTTGTGTTCGCCATTTCCCACATAAAATAGAGATTTTCGTCATCCCATGCGCTGTAAAGTGCATAGGCGTCCCATGGCTGTTCATGCATTGCAGACGGCATATAAACACGGGGATCATCATTGGCAACGCCCTGAGCAATTATCATTGAGCTGTCCCAGTCGCTTACATCTCCGTCAACCGTAATAGTTTTGTTTTTACCAAGCTGCAAGTTTGGATTTGTAGAATAATAACCCGTTTCCGCCTCAGTCGTATGTCCGTCTGATTTTGAAGAAAAGGTTGTCATTGTCTCGGTAAATGTCTTTTTGAAAGTATAATTCTGCTCAGTTTCAACTCCGTCGCTTCCGGTTGCTGAGAGTACGAGTGAAACGGTTGAATTTCCAATCTTTCCTTCGCCTACGGTGATAACATCACCTTGTGAATACTGTGTTTTAGGAGAGCCGTCAATTGAGTAATATCCAACAGAAGCATTTTTTAATCCGAGCTTCACATTAATACTCTCATTTGAAAAAGCTGTTCCCGAAGCGACATAGGAGAAACCGTATCCGTGGTCATCAGGCTTGCCGTAGTCAACCCAATGTAAATCAGCAGTAAGAAGCTTACATTCGCCTTTCTTTAGCGGTAGTCCAGCCTCAGCCGGATACTGTTCCTTTCCTGCATCCTCTTCAAGTCCGTTTGTAAAAATTATATTTTCGGATGAATAAGTTGACGGAAAAGATTTTGTGTAAAATCCACTGTCATCCTTTTCCATTAACTGTCCCGGCCACTTTGCGTTTTCCTTTGAACCGTAAGCGTAAACATATACTTTATCCCAGTTATACGCCGAGTTATCAAAGTAAACCTGCGAGCCTGAAGTCGCGGCAGACGCAGTAAATGCTGTAGAAACAAATGCTGCAAATATCATTGCCGCCGCAAGCAAAATGCTTGCGATTCTTCTTTCTTTTTTCATGTTAATTCTCCTTTTTTCGATGTTTTTCATCAAATAAATTATATCATACCTGATTAACTCAAACAATATACTTATAATTTTTTGTCACAAACGACAATAATTAATATTTTAATTTAGTTAAAGTAACCGTAAATAATATAAAATATACTAAATATTAAACTCATAACTATATAAAATGCAGACAGCTTTTTACTGTCTGCATTAAATCATTATAAAGTTATTTTTCGGTTATTGTCAGATTTGCTTTATAAGTACCATAAGCCCAACAACTGTTTGTACCGTTGATTTTAAAGCTTACAGGCATCTGAACCGAACCTGTTGTTCCCTTGGAGTCTGATGTATCGATAACAGCAGTAATTTTACTTTTTGCCAGACTGTCAAGCTCATTCTTGGGACCTATTATTGTAACTGAAATGCTGTTCTGTGTAACATCAGCATTATAATCCGCTGACAAACCGTTTACTGTAAATTTATCAACAGTAAAATTCTTGCTTGTCAAACCTCTTAAATCAAGAGTTACAGTTGCGGTCGTAGTGTTGCTTATATTTTTGCAGTCAGATGGAATATCAATGCCGAGCGAGAAAGTTTTAGTTTCATTTTTCAGAGCTGAAAAATCAATTGCTTCAAGATTTACACTTTCAGTATTATCGAGCACTTCTTTAGGACCTGCAAGGAGAATTGATGAAGGTGTAACTGAAATCATATCATCCGTGATTTTTAAACCACTCGGTTTATTTATAAACACAGGCTTTACGTCAACAGTTTTCTCAGGAAGCACCGAAACCGTTGCTTTTAATGTATTTAAATCCATTGTAAATAAATCTGTAGACAGTCTGTTATTGTTTTTATCATACAATATAATTTCTGCGTCGGTTGTAACGGTATCTGTGAGAGTTCCGTCAATTTGCGAAACAGCAGAAACCTTATCAATCTTTGAAATTTCAGTCTGCGGTCCGGAAATTACTACCGAATTTGAAGAAAGAGAAGTAACAGCGTAGTATCCGTCAGCAACCTTATAAACAACATTCTCCTGAATTTGGTATGTGCTTTCGCGGAAATAGTCAATCGTCACATTTATTGACGAGGGCGTAGCAGCAGATGTAATCTGAAAATTACTTGATGGATCAGTTTTTGCCGCTGAAACAGCCAACATATAATTTCCCGAAGAATTAATTGTATTTGCAGCCGCAGTAACGGTAATATCCGACTCGTTTATCGAACCGAGAATTGCTCGGTTACCTGTCACGGTAACGGAAGCAGTCTGGTCGCCACCCGAAAAGACCTGCAAACCGTTTTCACGAGCCGAGTCGGGCAGCTCGATTTGAATAGGTATATTGCTTATTGTTACATTTGTATCGTTAGACGAACCCATACTCATATATACCCAAGTTGATAAAGATATTAAAATTGAAATTACGAACAGAAATTTACCGTTTTGCAGCAGACTATTTAGGGAGAATTTCTTTTTCTTCACAATCAAGACCTCCCCTTCTTCAGCGGAAAGCCATGAGAGTTTTCGTCATTTTCATCATCATGCACGTCAAGTAAAAATTCCTCAAGTTTTTTAATCAGCGAATCCCGAGTAAAGTCACGCAACAGCACTCCGTTTATTGCCAGGGATATTATTCCCGTTTCTTCACTTACAACAAGTACAACCGCATCACTCTGCTCGCTTATTCCGAGTGCGGCTCTATGTCTGGTTCCAAGATTTATGTCAACATTTTTATTATCTGTAAGAGGAAGAATACAGCCTGCCGCAAACAGCTTTCCGTCGCGTATTATGCTCGCTCCGTCGTGCAGAGGTGCCTTGTTGAAAAAAATATTCCCGAAAAGTGCAACTGAAGTTTCGGCATCAATAATCGTTCCGGTAGCAGCAATATCAGACAACATAATTTCACGCTCAAAAACAAGTAAAGCACCTGTTTTGGAACGTGAAAATAAAATAGAAGTATCAGCGGCATCAACAATCGATTTTTTTACAGCCTTTTTCCATTCATCACTTTTTCCGTGATTGGAGAAAAATTTAAAATACTTTTTATAAGTATTGTTTCTGCCTACTTGTTCAAGCACCCTTCTGATTTCCGGCTGAAAAATTATTGCTATAAGTACAACGGCTGCTTCAAAAAACGTCCTGAGTAAGGATGACAGCATTACAAGTCCGCACAAAGAGGATATAAAGTAAACTATAAATAATACCAAAACACCTTTTAACAGCTGAACAGCACGCGTTTCTCTAATGATTTTAAACAATCCGAAAATAATCAATGCAATTGCTATTATATCTATTATATCTCTTATCTGAATAGTTTTAAAAATTGAAAAGATATTATCTATAATTTCCAATCTGTCATCCTCCTTTCCGTTATACTTCCTATGTTATTTTAACACACATTAATTATTAATTGCAACCTTTTTAAATCCTTTTTTTAATTTACTTTAAATTCTTTTTAAATCTACTAATACTTCTGACTGCAGAAGTAAAATAATCAACCTGACTTGTATTTGTAAATACCGACATAACCGCCCGTACCGTACCGGTATTTTCTGTATTATAAAAGCTGTGTGCCATCGGCGCGCAGTGCAGTCCGGCTCTTACCGCAATGTTATATTTGCTGTTTAGAATTGCCGCCGTATCCTCGCTGTCTAATCCCTCAATATTAAATGATATTACAGGTACAAAAAATTCACTGTCAGGTCGTTTTGTGTATAAAATAACGCCGTTTATTCTGCTTAAATTGTCATACATTCTCTGTGTAAGGTACATTTCGCGTTTTTCAATCAGCTCAATATTGCGCCTCATTATGAATTTTATTCCTTCGTTTAATCCTGCAATACCGGGCAAATTCGGTGTTCCGCTTTCGTATTTATCGGGAAGTATTTCCGGCTGAGATTTTTGCGATGACAGACTTCCAGTTCCTCCTTGTATAAGACTTTCGGGAGTTTTGTCCGTATTGATTACAAGAAGTCCCGTACCCATAGGCCCGTAAAGTCCTTTGTGACCTGCCGTACATAGAAAATCAATATAACTGTCTTTAAGAGAAATCGGCACAACGCCTGCCGTCTGAGCGGCATCAACACAAAATAAAATGCCGTAAATTCTGCACAAGGCTGCTATACGCTCAACAGGAAGCTTTACTCCGAACACATTTGACGCATGAGTACATATTACAAGCTTAGTGTTATCCTTGATTGCATTTCTGAAATTATCAATTGTTTTATCATCGTCATACGGAGCATAATCTGCTACGGAATATTCAACTCCATGTCCTTTGAGAAATTCAAGAGGGCGTGCAACTGCATTATGTTCAAGTGAGGAAATGACGGCATGATCGCCCTTTTTCAAAATCCCCTTAATTACGTAATTTAATGCAGTTGTGCAATTGTTTGTAAATATTATTTTTTCAGGAGCGTCAATATTAAAAAGCTGAGCGGCATTCATTCGGCAGTCATACATTATTTCTGCCGATTTCATTGACATATTATGACCGCTTCTTCCGGGATTTGCTCCGTGAATTCTCAAAACATCATTAACGGCTCTTACAACCGAATTAGGTTTAGGAAAAGTTGTAGCTCCGTTATCAAAGTATATCATACGAAATCAACGGCAGCCGTACCGACAACCGGAATACCGCTTTTTCCAATTATATCAAGTGCATAATCAAAATTATTATTTACCAATAAACTGTAACCGCACGACCTATTCTTTAGATGTATCGGTGTTCTTACTACTCTGGAAAAAATATTATTATTTCTTAAAAGATCTCTGCTTTTCATTACATGTGTAACCGTTTGAAACATTATCAAATTGTTATCCATAACTTTCACCTTCATTAATGTTCTTATGATATATTACAGTACATACTATGACATAAATTTAAAACTTGGTACAAAAAAGCGGATTGATGCCGCTCACAATTCGTGCAGGCGGTGTGTTGCCGCTCACAAGTCGAGCAGGCGGTGTGACACCGCTCACAATTCGAGCAGACAGGTTTGACAAATCAGATGCCTTCTTTGCCCGAAAATCACCAAGTAATTTCCTATACAACAAAAAAGCACGGCAGAAAGTCTGTCGTGCTTAACAAATTCAGAGAGTATAATAAATATCATACTAACCTTAATAATTATTTTAATTTAGCCGAAAGAAGATTGCTCATATTGTACATTCCGCATTTTTGCTGAGAAAGGAAAACCGCCGCATTTACAGAGCCTACTGCAAACACTTCTTTTGACTGCGCCTGATGTGAAATTGTAACGACCTCATCGTGACCTGCAAAAATCACTTCGTGTTCTCCCACAATTGAACCGCCTCTTACAGAATGTATGCCAATTTCATTTTTAGAGCGCTTTCTGCGGTATGAGTGTCTGTCATAAACATACTGAGGCTCATCTTTGAGTGTTTCGGAAATTCCGTCGGCAATCATAAGAGCTGTTCCGCTTGGAGCATCAACCTTTAAATTGTGATGTTTTTCAACTATTTCAATGTCAAACTGGTTGCCCAAAACCTTTGCGGCTTCTTTAGTAAGTTCGATAAGAAGATTGATTCCAAGCGACATATTGCCTGAATAAAACACAGCTATCTTTTCTGAAACGGCTCTTATCTTCTTTACCTGCTCATCAGAATATCCCGTAGTGCATATTACACAGGGAACAGAATTTTTAAGAGCAAATTCAAGCATATCATCAAGAACAACGGGATTTGAAAAATCAATCATAACGTCAGGTTTTTCATCTATGTCCTTAAAACTTTTAAAAACTTTAAAATCATATTTATTGTCACCGAAAGCGTCAACACCGAACATAACATTACAGTCATCACGCTTTAAAACAGCGTCGGCAACAAAGTATCCCATTTTCCCATTGCAGCCAACTATTGCAATATTAACCATTTAACATTCCCCTTTGTACATTACAAAAGATTATTTGGCATATTTGCCGAGTAAATCATACTTTTCAAGACAGTCCTTAAGGTCGTGATAACCTGAAACGCTCATCGGCACAAGCGGCAGTCTGCATTCACCTGCGTCAAAACCAAAGAGGTTCATTGCTGTTTTAATCGGAATTGGATTAACATCGCTGAACATTATATTCATAAGCTCAAGATAATGGAAATTGACCTTTTGAGCCTCTGCAAAGTTATTGTCAAGGCAAAGCTGACATATTTTGTGCATTTCGGCAGGACATATGTTTGCAAATACTGAAATTACACCGAGTGCTCCGAGTGACATAAACGGAACAGTCTGGTCGTCATTTCCCGAATAAATATCAAGATTATCTCCGCATAATGAGCGGATTAAAGCAACCTGAGAAATATTGCCGCTTGCTTCCTTTGCAGCTGCAATGTTCGGATGCTTACATAATTCCTGATAGGTTTTAGGCTGAATATTGCAGCCTGTTCTTGACGGAACGTTATATACAATTAATGGTAAATCAACAGCATCTGCAATAACATTAAAATGCTTTACAAGACCTGCCTGAGATGTTTTATTATAGTAAGGAGTAACGCATAAAAGAGCGTCAGCACCTGTTTCCTGAGCAGATTTGGAAAGCATGACCGCTGTTGAAGTATCGTTGCTTCCAGTTCCTGCAATAACCGGAATTCTTCCGTTTATTTTCTCGGCTACAAAAGAAAGTACCTCACAGTGCTCTTTTTCTGAAAGTGTTGCTGCTTCACCCGTAGTTCCGCAGGCTATAATAGCGTCAGTTCCGTTCTCTACATGAAATTCAAGAAGCTGTTCCAAAACTTCATAATTTACGCTTCCGTCAGATTTCATAGGCGTTATAATTGCAACGCCCGAACCTGTAAAAATGTGATTAGCCATAGTTTACCTCCGTATTTAATCCATATATCCTTCAGCGCAGAGGAGCTCTGCAAGAAGAACTGCACCGCCTGCTGCGCCTCTTAATGTGTTGTGTGACATACATACAAATTTATAATCGTACTGAGTATCCTCTCTGAGTCTGCCAACAGAAACAGCCATACCGTTTTCAAGATTCCTTTCTGATTTTATCTGCGGACGGTCAGATTCCGTGAAATAATGCAGGAAATTCTTCGGTGCGCTCGGGAGGTTAAGCTCCTGCGCTCTGCCGCTGTAGTTTTCCCATATTTTGATAATTTCATCTGCCGACGGTTTATTTACTCCGTCTTTAAATGACATAAATACCGCAGCTGTGTGTCCGTCGGAAACAGGAACTCTTATGCACTGAGATGTGATTGAAATATCATCGGTATTTACAATTTTATCTCCGTCAACTCTTCCCCATATTTTAAGCGGCTCTTTTTCGGATTTTTCTTCTTCTCCGCCGATGTATGGGATTACATTATCTATCATCTCCGGCCAGGTTTCAAATGTTTTTCCTGCGCCTGAAATAGCCTGATATGTGCAGGCAAGAACTTTGTTTACGCCGAGTTCCTTAAGAGGATGGATTGCCGGAACATAGCTTTGAAGCGAACAGTTTGACTTAACTGCAATAAAACCTCTTTTTGTTCCGAGTCGTTTTCTCTGTGCTTCTATAATTTTTATATGGTCTGCATTGATTTCGGGAATTACCATTGGAACATCCTCTGTAAAGCGGTGTGCAGAGTTATTAGATACAATAGGACATTCAGCCTTGGCATATTTCTCTTCAAGAGCTTTGATTTCATCTTTTTTCATATTAACAGCACAGAAACAAAAATCAACTTTTGAAGTAACCTCTTCAACATTGTCTGCGTCAACAACAACCATATCCTTATATTTTTCGGGAAGTTCGGCTGTCATATGCCATCTGCCTTCAACTGTTTCGCCGTATTTCTTACCTGCGCTTCTTGCACTTGCCGCAAGTACGGTAACATCAAACCACGGGTGATTTTCAAGCAAAAGAGCAAAACGCTGTCCAACCATTCCTGTTGCTCCTATAATACCTACTTTATACTTTCTCACAATAGTTCCTCCGAATTAAACAAATTTTTAAAAAGCAGTTGCCATATCCGATTAAATATTATATTATAGAAACAGTGTGTTAAAAAAGACCGTTTTCGCCGAATACACATACTACCCATTATTAAATTATAATATACCATTTTAGTTTGGTAATGTCAATTATTTTCAAATATGCGTTTGAGAATTTAATTATTTCTTAATTGCTTTGCTGTGAGGATTTATATGAATACAAGTGACTTTTATTATGACTTACCTAAAGAGCTGATTGCCCAAACTCCTGTTGAACCGCGTGACAGTTCACGTCTGCTTGTTATGGACAAAATCAGCGGAAAAATTGAACATAAACATTTTTACGATATTATTGATTATCTTAATCCCGGAGATCTGCTCGTTGCTAACGACTCAAGGGTTCTTCCTGCAAGAATTTACGGAACAAAAGCAGAAACAGGCGCGCGCGTCGAGTTTTTACTGCTTAAACAAATCAGCGATAACAGATGGGAAACTCTATGTAAACCCGGCAAAAAAGCAAGAGAAGGCACTGAATTCAGCTTTGGCGACGGAATTTTAAGAGCAACTGTTGCCGAGGTTAAGGACGACGGCAACAGGATTGTTGATTTTGACTGCGACGAAAACTTTTTTTCTGCGCTTGATAAAATAGGTCAAATGCCTCTTCCCCCTTACATTACCGAAGAACTAAAGGACAAGGAAAGATATCAGACCGTTTACAGCCATGAATTGGGTTCTGCCGCCGCGCCGACAGCAGGACTCCACTTCACGAACGAGCTTATGGATAAAATAAAAGCCAAAGGTGTAAACATTGCATATGTTACTTTGCATGTGGGATTAGGCACATTTCGTCCCGTAAAGGTTGATGATGTAACAAAACATAAAATGCACAGCGAGCACTACGAAATACCTCCGGAAACTGCCGAACTCATTAAACAGACAAAGAAAAAAGGCAAAAGAGTTATTGCAGTAGGCACAACATCTTGCAGAACTCTTGAAAGTGTTGCAAGCTTTTACGGTAAGATAAAACCTTGCAGCGGATTTACGGATATATTTATTTATCCCGGATATGAATTCAAGGTCCTTGACGGGCTTATAACCAATTTTCATTTGCCGGAAAGCACATTGATTATGCTTGTTTCCGCTTTTGCAGGATATGACAATATTATGAACGCATATAAAGCCGCAGTTGACGAAAAATACAGATTTTTCTCTTTTGGCGACGCAATGCTTATTTCTTAGGAGGAAATATGTTCAAAATTATTAATAATGAACTTAATGCGCGCAGAGGCGAGTTTGTCACACCTCACGGCACTATTCAAACGCCTGCATTTATGAACGTTGCCACCTGTGGAGCAATTAAGGGCGGAGTATCTGCTCTTGACTTAAAAAAAATAAAATGTCAGGTTCAGCTCTGCAATACATATCATCTTCATCTCAGACCGGGCGACACAAAAGTGAAAATGTTGGGAGGTCTGCACAAATTCACGCGGTGGGACGGTCCTATTCTTACCGACAGCGGTGGATTTCAGGTTTTTTCACTTGCAAAACTAAGGAACATAAAAGAAGAAGGCGTTTATTTTAATTCACATATAGACGGACGAAAAATCTTTATGGGACCTGAGGAAAGTATGCAAATCCAGTCAAACCTCGCTTCTACAATCGCTATGGCTTTTGACGAGTGTGTAGAAAACCCCTCTCCTTACGATTATACTAAGGAAAGCGTGCAAAGAACCACAAGATGGCTTAAAAGATGTATAGCCGAAATGAACAGACTTAATTCTCTTGAGAATACGATTAACAAAAATCAAATGCTTTTCGCAATTAATCAGGGCGGTATCTATAAGGATTTGCGTACTGAGCATATGAAAGAAATTGCCGAGCTTAACCTTGACGGCTATGCTATCGGCGGTCTTGCTGTAGGCGAGCCTGCCGAAACAATGTATGAAATCATTGAAACGGTTGAGCCTCATGCCCCAAAAGATAAAATACGATATCTTATGGGAGTGGGAACTCCTGTCAACATTCTTGAAAGCGTAGCAAGAGGAGTTGATTTGTTTGACTGTGTAATTCCGAGCCGCAATGCACGTCACGGTCAGCTTTTCACTTGGGAGGGCGTAAGAAATTTAAACAACGCTAAATATGAGACAGACGAAAGTCCTATTGACCAGCAATGTGAATGCCCCGTGTGTAAAAACTTTTCAAGAGCATATGTCAGACATCTTCTTAAAAGCGGTGAAATGCTTGGCATGCGCCTTGCAGTTATACACAATCTGTATTTTTACAATAATTTTATGGAAATTATCAGACAACAGCTTGATAACGGAACTTTTACCGAATTTTATAACAAATACCGAAATATTCTCGGAGTAAGAATTTAGTACGTATTTAAAAAGAACAAACATACTCAAAAATACGTATTTTATCGCAATAAAAGGGTAATTTTGAAGTAATAATGAAAATTTTATAAAATGCCTTGCAAGATTAATTTAAAACTGATATAATCAGTATATTGTATGAAAGGAATGAAAAATATGACAAACTTTATACCAAAACTTGCCGCAAACACCAATCTGGGAATAAACGGTTTATGGCCAATGATTTTAATTTATGTCGCAATTTTCGCCGCTCTCTATTTCTTTTTAATCAGACCTAACTCAAAAAAGAAAAAAGAAGAGGCTGAACTGCGAAATTCACTTGAAATCGGTGATGAAATTACTACAATCGGCGGTATTATGGGAAGAGTAGTTGCTATAAAAGATGATGAGGATGCTATTATCGTTGAAACAGGCTCTGACAGAGTAAAAATGAAATTTAAAAAATGGTGTATTTCAACCGTTGATACTGTTAAAGAACAGCCTGCAACATCTCAGCCGGAAAAGAAAAGCTTTTTCGGACGAAAGAAAAAAGATGATGTTGAGCCGACAGCTTCTACAAAAGAATAATAAAAGAATTTATCTTCAACTCCCTGAATATAATTTTAACAGATTATATTCGGGGGTATTTTTTATGACTGACAAAAAACTTCTTGCAAAAGCCGTAATTTTCGGTACCGTATGCGGAATGCTGATTACCGTTATACTTACCTGCATTTTTTCGATCATAATACTTACGTCAGGGCTTCTTCCTACAGATTTGACTAATTATATTATGATCGCAATGCTTGCCATAGGTGCTTTCTTCGGCGGAGTAATTACTACAAGAATTACAAAGTCAGCCGGACTTATTGCAGGATTGATAACGGGATTTGCAATCTTTTTGCTTGTTACAATTATCGGACTTATTAAAAGCAATGATTCTGTTACCGTTTTCACTTTGATTAAGCTTATTGCGACCCTTATTTTCGGAGGCGTCGGAGGAATTGCAGGTTTGAGAAGAAAAGAAAAAATACATATAAAGTAATTAAAACTATAACTAAACCCGTATTTTCTATGTAGAAAATACGGGTTTTAAATATAAATATATTTATTTAAAATTTAGTTCTTAATTATGGTAATAATGAGTAATTTTTGCAACTCTCTTTTATACAGATTTTATTTATATCTTTTACACTTGATTTATCAACAACAATAAACTGATTCCAATAAGCAAGCATATCTTCATGCAAATCACTTGATTCCCATTTTGTACCTTCGAGATAAAGCACATTATCATTTACATAGACATTATCAACAGTATATTTCGTTGACACATTCATATAACTTCTGTAAACAAAAATCAATGCGTTTTTTTCAAAAAAGGCTTCATTATATTCGTCAAATCTTTCGCCAAAAAATCTGCTGTATTCGTCATAAGTTTTAAATACAGTTGTCAATCTGCCTTGCAACTCCCCAACATACAATTTGGGATTAGAAGTAAGAGCTGTTTCATTTTTATCAACTGTATATTTTATCGGATCAAGGTTATCACTCAAAAAATCAGAATATTCTGTTTCATATGACTCGTGAGCATATTTGTAGTCTTGACTTGCAATCATTTTCTGAATGTCTGTAGAATCTTTTATATCAATTATTCTGTCCCCGTTAAAATCTGCAACAGAACGCTGTTTCTCGGAAAAAGCAGCGTTATCAACTAAATATTTGCTTATTTCGGTAGCGTCCATTATATTAACTTCTCCGTCAGTATTAATATCACCAAACAAAGGCAAGGTTTCTGCATTAGCGTATATTACCGTACAGAAAGTCAACATTAAAATAAGCAACAAACTTATAATTGATTTAAAATATCTTTTCATATAAAATCCTCCTGTCCGATTATTGATTTAATAAAATATTTTGCTATTTATTTTCTTCTGTGTAGTAATATGTTTATTATCATCACTCAGTACATCATAATAACTATGAACTAAAAAATAATATTAAAATATATCTTATTAGACAATATTATACATTGTTTTATTTAAAAATGCAACATAAAAAAGATAATTTTGCTTTTTAATGCACATTTTGAAAAATCAAAAATCAAATTAACTAATGTTGAAATAACATTCTTCCTAAAAATTAAAATTATAAATTGACACATCATTATATATTGAATTTAAAATCATTAGTTTTCTACAGTAAAAAAACTGCCTTTAGGGCAGCTTTTTTACTGTATAGGAAATTACTCGGTTATTTTTGGGCAGAGAAGGCATCTAATTTGCAGAACCTGTCTGCACGAATTGTGAGTGTTGTCACGCCGCCTGCTCTAATTGTGAGCAAAGTCACGCCCCGTCTGCCCAAATTGTGAGCAACATCATTTCGCTTTTTATTTTTCAAAGAATTATAATTAATAAAATCGAAAAATATATAGAAAAACTTATAATATTATGGTACAATAAGTAAAATAAGGAAGATAATAACAATATTTTTATAATTAGAATTATTATAAAGGAGATGCTATAATGCCCAGATATATTAAAATGCCCGAAAACCTTAAAGCATGGAAAATTTCTTCGTTAGTATCGGAAGAAAACGGCTATGAAGTATATAAAGTAAGCAAAAAAGAATATGACGGCACTGTCGTGTCGGCTAATCTCAGATATATCTGCATAAGCGGAAATACATATAACAGCGATAATGTTGATTTTATTAATCAAGAATCATCGTTCCTTAAAAATATTTCTCAGTCTGGAAACTCATTTAATTATATTGATGTTTCAGTAAAAAATAATCTCGCAAAGGAAAAAATTGAATTATACATTATTACAGAAGATTTAAAAGCGCTTTCTGATGTAATGAAAGAAAAGACTTTTACAGAGTCCGAAATTATAGACTTCGGCATACAAATGTCTTCCATTCTTGAAAAGCTTGAATCAAATAATATTTTCCACGGCAACATAAATCCCGATAATATATTTGTTACCAATGACGGAAAATATAAAATAGGTGGATTTTCTGATTTTGAAAGTAAAATCTCTGATATGTCATTTGTCGCACCCGAAATAGCTAAAAAACAAAATGCAGACCTTACTACGGATATATATTCTCTCGGTCTTATTATGTATAGTATGTGCAGCAATAACCGTCTGCCGTTTGAATCCGATACCGTAAGCAAAGAAGATGCGATTAAAACCCGTTTTGACGGAAAGTCGGTTTCTGCACCGCAAAACGGCGGAGAAAAACTAAAAAGCGTAATTGTAATTGCCTGTCAGCCTGATAATGCTAACAGATGGAAAAATGCAGCTAATATAAAAAATGCTCTGACTTCTATCAGAGATGAAAATATATCTTCCCGGCAAAATCCAAAAGTAATTGTTCCTGAAACAACTGACTTTGACGACAATGTGTTTGAGGAATTCGAATATGAAGAGCCTGAAAATTCCGTTTCTGACGAGGCTTCAGAAAGTGATGATAACACTGATTCTAAAGCAGATTATTTAACTGCACCTGCTGCATTAGCTGCTTCGAAAATTACAAGAGAAGTTTTAAAATCTTCAAATCAAGAAACAGTTGCTGAGATACCTGAAAATAAGGCTGATTCCAATGAAGACATACAAAGCGATTCATTTGAGGTTACACAACCCTCAAAAGTAATCACTGAAAATGAAAACAATATTCTTTCCGACTCACACGAGGATATAAGCTCATTCTCCGAACAATCAAATAAATCGGAAGATAATTCATCAAACGCTGTTTCAGACGATAATAATGAAGATGATTTAGAGATTGACAACAGAGTTTTTGATAATTACGAGATTAAAAATAAAGTAATAAGCTTTAATAAGCCTGTTTCCGAAAAGGATTACGGTAATTATTTTGATGACCCCGAATCTGCTGATAACGATAACGACAATAAACCTGAGGACACGAAATCTGATATTGAAGAAAATGATGACAGTAATCCTTTCGGTGTTTTCAGTACCGCTGATGATATGTCATCAGATGAAAAAAGCAAGAAAAATATTGTTATCATAATAATTAGCGTAATAGTAATGTTTGCTGCTCTCGGATTTATTGCTTATTGCATTATAAGCGGAATTTCAGGCAACAATGATAATACTGCAACTACCACTTCACAAACTACAACTGTGGAAACGACTGCAAAAGCTACTACTCAGCCAACCACCGCCGCACCTACAACTCAGCCTACTACCGCAGCAGTCAAAAAGACGGTTATTCCTGTTGTGGGATACGGTTACAGCTATGCAAAGGAATTGCTTGAAGCAGATGGTTTTGTTGTAGAAATAGGAGAATACAAATATAGCAATGATTATGACGAAGGATATGTTATTTCTCAGTCGCCTCAGGGTGATTCTGAGGCAGATAACAGTTCAGTTGTAACACTTGACATCTCTCTTGGCGCTGAAGAACCGGAAACAACAGAAGCTCCTGCTACAGAGGCTCCAACTGAACCTGAAAATTCAGCCGTTGACAGCAGTTATCTGTTTGCAAACAGCGATTCGGCATATTTGAGTAAATCTGATGTATCTTCATTAAGCAGAGAAGAATTAAATCTTGCAATAAATGAAATATACGCAAGAAGAGGCAGAATTTTCAGTGACCCTTACCTTTCTTCATATTTTAAATCTAAAACGTGGTATAACCCTAAATATAATGCAGATGAATTCTCTGCTAACGTAACGTTTAACAGCTACGAACAGGCAAATCTTCAGCTTATGGTTAATGAACAGTCAGAAAAGGGATACAGATAAGACGAAAAAATTGACGTTAGGAGTAAGTAATTCATGAAAGAAAAAATATTGAATTTACTTAAAAGCGATTTATTTTTCTCTGTTGTCATAAACCTTGTAATAATGTTTTTCTGTATTCAGGTTACATCTTTTTCATATGATGACAGCAAGGATTTTTACAATTCTCTTTATATCGGTCAGTATCATTATTACTACAGCTATGGTCTTAATTATATATTGACCACTATAATCGGCTCTGTACAATTTATTCTTCCCGGATTTAACGGCTTTGTACTCGCACAGATTTTGTTATCATATCTTTCATTTACATCTATTACTTTTGTTTTTGCCAATAAATTCAATAAGAAAAAATCTTTTATATTTACTCTACTGCTCAATATTTTATTTTCACTAAATCATTACGCCGATATTCATAGCAGTAAAACCGCTGCTATTCTACTGGCGGCTGGATTTTTGCTCGTACTCAATGCAATCCACAACAAAAAATACAGCCTTTCATGTTGGGTTGGAGTTGTTTTAATTGCATTCGGCTCGTTTTTCGATTACAACTACTTTTTTATTGCACTTGGTTTTGCAGTTGCTTTCTTCTTTGCCGATATGATTGCAAAACGAAAATACAAAATAGCTTTTCGAAAGTTTTTTTGGTATTTCAGACCCTATTTGCTTATGTTTATTTTTGTTTCTTTAGTTGCTGTAGGATTAAATCAGTATTCATATTCAGTAAATAATTCTTCAGAAGAAGCAAGCAATTATTACAAGTATTCACAGCTTACCGATTCAATAAATAATCTTCCCTATCCAAACTACAGTGATTATAAGGAACAGTTCAATGAAATCGGCATATCTACTGAAAGTGACTATGAGCTTTTAAAAAACGGATATTATGATGATGAACATTATTTAAATAATGACGCGCTTTTACTTGTATCACAAATTCAAAATCAGGAAAACAGCAAAAATGTTTTTCATGAGCTCGGCATTATTTTTATTGACATATTCAATCATATTGCCGTGTTTGACTGTTTTGCAATTATTATACTATGTTTTTTAGTAATCGGAATTGTTTATATTGTACTGCATAAACGGAGGTTTGTTTTCTTCCCCGTATTTTATCTTATTGCGGCAATTGTTTCAAGCGTTTTAATAAGATATTTTTACTCAGGAGCAACATATCTTATCTACGGAATATGGCTTTTTCTCTTTGTATTTCTGCTATATTCATTTAATTTTGAACAGTTTAAGCCTAAAAAATCACCTTCACAATTACGAATGAGAAAGGGCTCTATGTTTATTTCAGGTGTTTTCATATTATGCTTGTTTATGTGCTACTGTACAGTATATCAAACCAATGCTAATCCTATAAAAGAAAGTGAAAAACCGAGCCGTCTGTTTTCTGAGGTTGACCGACATCCCGACCGTTATTATGTGCTTGACCCTATAACCGCAAATGAATGTATTAAATACACAGATAATTATATTCATCCGCTGTGGGGATTTAAACGCAGTTTTCTTGACAATATTGACGGATTCCAATATTTTCATAAGGATTCAGTGTTAAGAAAACGCAATATGTCAGAAAATATTTATGAGGCTGTATTAAACAGTAAAAAAATCTATGTAATTGATAAATATATTACTTTCAGAAAAGAGCGTTATTTTACAGAGTATTACGCAGATGACAGTAAATCTGCTGTTTATCAGCAGGTAAATGAACTCAACGGTTATAAAATATATGAGGTAAACGAGCAATAAATAATTTCTAAAATACTAAAGGATTGACATTTGACAAAGGTCAGTGTCAATCCTTTTTTTCGTATAGTAAATTACTTGGTGAAACTCGGGAAAAGAAGTCATTTGACTTGTCTAACCTATCTACACGAATTGCGATAGGTGTTATACCTCTTAATTAATTTCATCATATCGTCAGGTATTTGTGCTGTTACGGTTATTTGCTCTCCTGTTACGGGATGCCTGAAGCTTATCTGGCCGCAATGCAATGCCTGACGTGAAATTTTGTCAAGGCTTCCTCCGTACAGATCATCGCCCAAAAGCGGATGTCCCAAAAACGCCATATGGCATCTTATCTGATGAGTTTTACCTGTTTCAAGAAATAATTCTATAAAAGAAATTAAATCATTACTTGAAATCACTTTATAATGAGTGACTGCATCAGCACCTTTCGATTTTACACATCTGACCATTTTTGAATCTTCTCGCAGGCCTATCGGAGCGCGCACGGTACCGTCATTCTCAATTTTTCCGTGGCACAAGGCATAGTAAGTTTTTTCGACCGAGTTTTTCATAACATTTGCACAATACCTGTTTTTAACAATTACAACAAGACCCGATGTATCTTTATCAAGCCTGTTAAGCGCTCTGAAAACATAACTTTCACCTTTGCTTTTTGCATAAAAAGACACTATATTTGCGAGCGTATCAGTCTGATGCTGTTTTACGGGATGAACCGGCATTGACGGCGGTTTGTTGACAATAAGCAAATGCTCGTCCTCATAGGCAATGTCAAGTGTTCCCTCAACCGGATGTATTGCTGAATTTTCATCAGGTAAATTAATTATTACCTCTGCCCCGCTTTTTACAAAATCAACTGTTCTTAAAATTTTTCCGTCCATCAAAATACCATCTTTTTCTCGTTTCAAGCGTGTTATCATTCTTGATGAAAGGCGGCATCTCTCTTTCAGAAAGGTCAGGGCTTTCATATTATCACATTCGTCAGGGATTTTAAATACAAGTTGTTCAGCCATTTAATGCGCTCCAAATAAAATAGAAAATAATTAGTTGTATAATAATAATTATTGGGATCCCGAGCATAAATTTTAAGTGTCTTGTTTTATGTCTGATAAGTGACATCGCAAGATACATTCCTATGCTTCCGCCGACTGCACTAATCAGTAAAAGTGTACGCTCTTTTACACGCCAGCGCCTGTTAACTGCGCATATTTTATCGTATATCGTTACAATAATTGCAATAATGTTTATGATAATAAAATAAATAATGAAAAAATAAATTGCTGTGTTCATAATTACTCCAAAGGATGATACGCTTGAATTTTAAAAAACTCATACCGATAACTCTGTCGCTAATAATTTTAATAGGAGTTATTGCTGTAAGTTCAGGAAACAACACGAGCGCTCCGACTGTAAAAACTCAAAGCAACAAAAATATTTCTTCTGATAAGACAGAAAATTCTGATGTACAAATACAGTCAGAAGTCAGCGAAATGCGCGGTATATGGGTTTCATATATGGAACTGAGTATGGAAAATGATTCGGATAAAAGTGAAAATAGTTTCAGAAATAAATTTGAAAAAATCGCAGAAAATTGCAGGGGATTTGGTATGAATACGTTGATTGTACAGGTAAGACCTTTTGGGGACGCGCTGTACAAATCTGAATACTATCCAATGTCGCACATTCTTACAGGTACGCAGGGAAAAAATCCGGGTTATGATCCACTTAAAATAATGTGTGAAATTTGCAAATCAAAAAGCCTTAAAATACATGCATGGATAAATCCTTACAGGGTGTCAACAAATAAAACTCCACCAAAGCTTTCCGACAACAATCCATACATAAAAGATAAATCACTCGGCATAGAAACCGAAAGTGGAATTTATCTTGACCCGTCTAATGAAAATGCAAGAAAACTTATAATAAGCGGCGTAGAAGAAATTATAAATAATTATGATGTTGACGGAATACAGTTTGATGATTATTTTTATCCTACTGATATTGAAAATAAAGATAAAACGCAGTATGACAGCTATCTTGAATCTGTCGGAAACGGAAACAGCATGAACATTGATAATTGGAGAAAGGCAAACGTCAATATGCTGATATGCGATGTATACAGAAAAGTACACAGCTTAAAAAATGATGTTGTTTTCGGCATTTCTCCGCAGGGAAATATCAATAATAACGATGAGATTTACGCAGATGTAAAATCATGGTGTACTTGCAGAGGATTTGTAGATTATATATGTCCGCAGATTTATTTCAGCCTTGAAAATCCGCGGCTTACATTTGAGAATTCGCTTGAAAGCTGGAGTGAGCTTGAGTTTGCGGATAACGTAAAACTGTACGTCGGTCTTGCAGGCTACAAAGCAGGAACAGATGATGACGAGGGTACATGGCTTGACAGTGACAACATTCTTGCCGATGAATATGAAATTTTAAATAATAACGAAAAATCAAGCGGTTTTATGCTTTACAGCTACGCAAGCCTTATAGACAATATAAGCAGAAAAGAAATGCAAAATTTAAAAAACAAATTACACTAATTCTCCCATGCAATAGTCCTTAGAAGAACTAACTATTTTTACTTCTCTTATTGTTCCGCAAAGTGAGCTGTCATTAGAATATATACGAACAGGTGTGTAGTTTTTAGTGTATCCTTCAAGATATCCGCGGCGCAAACGCTCAAAAAGCACCTGTTCAACAAGTCCTACCTGCGAACAGAGAAACTCTGCGCGCGATTTTTCAACGAGCGCGCTCATTAGCTTTGCACGTTTTTCTTTTTCCGATGGTGAAACCTGATTGGGAGCCGACGCGGCAACCGTGCCTCTGCGCTGAGAATAAGGAAAAACGTGTACTTTTGCAAAGCCCATACTTTTTACAAATTCCATAGACTTTTTAAAATTATCTTCACTCTCTCCTGCAAATCCCACCATTACATCGGTTGTCATTGCGGAGTTTTTAAAGGAATTTCTGAGTTTTTCTACTATATCCCTATATTCTGAGCTGTTGTAATGTCTGTTCATGGCTTTTAATGTGTCGTCACAGCCGCTTTGTAACGATAAATGAAACTGCGGGCAGAACTTGCTTTGAGCTGCAAGTCTTGAGATAAGTTTGTCATCCATTTGTTCGGGTTCAATTGAACCGAGCCTTACACGCTCAATACCGTCAACAGAGCAGGCACATTCAACAGCATCGGCAAGGTCGAAATCTTCGCCAAGACCATATGCGGAAAGATTAATACCCACAAGAACGACCTCTTTATAACCGTTAAACGCCACATTCTTGATTTCATTCTTTAAATCATCAAGCTTTTTTGACCTTACCCTTCCTCTTGCATATGGTATAATGCAATAGGAGCAAAATCTGTTGCAGCCGTCCTCAATTTTTATGAAAGCTCTTGTATGCTCTCCCAGAGATGAAACAGAAAGGTTTTCAAACATCTCATTTTTCTTTAAATGTTCAGTTATATGTACATATTTATTTCTTTCAGATAAATATTTAGTCAATGCAGGAATAAGCTCGGCACGCTTGGAGTTTCCAAGAACTATGTCGCAGTTTTTAAAATTATTGCTGTCATCTGGAAAAGCCTGCGGCATACATCCTGTAAGAATAATAATTCCATCGGGATTTTCTCGGCGTACTTTATTTATTATTTTGCGGTTTTTTGCATCACTCACGGAAGTTACAGTACAGCTGTTAATTATTGTAATATCTGCTTTGCTTTTATCTGCTGACAAAATGTATCCATTTCTTATCATATCCTCACGCATTGCCTGAGATTCATATTGATTAACTTTGCAGCCGAGTGTAACTATATTAAAATTCATTAATAAATCTTCCTTTTTTTATCTAAATAGTTGAAATTCAAAAATTTCATCAATTTTCGTTGATTATCGCAAGAAATAATGATATTATAATGTCAGAAAATTAAATATTAGAGGTGAGTTCTTTGTTTTCTATGCCAATTTCCCCGAAAAACAAAAACGGATTAATGGAAATTTTTGAAACCCTTGCTCATTTTCCTAATCTTATGATAATGATTAAAAGCGGCGACTATACTGTTGACGCCCATTCACTGATAGGTGTTTACTCACTTGATGTAAGCAAACCGATCGAATTGCTTTTTGAATCTGAACCTGATGATAATTTTAAGCAGGCAATTTCCAAATTCACTTCTACTTGTGCTTAAAATACATATAAATTCTTTTTTAAAGCCCTATGACCACGTCATAGGGCTTTTTGTGTATCATAATACTGCGGAAAAATCAGGTATTTTTGTCTACTACATGAAATTGTTTAAGATTACCTGTTTTTTCGCTTCGCTTGTCAAGCTCTGCAAGAACATCTTCAAGCGGTATTCCCTGCTGTACCATCATAACGGTAAGGTGGTAAATCAAATCTGCAATTTCATATACTGTTTCGCTGTTATCGCCGTTTTTTGCCGCAATGATCGTTTCACTGCATTCCTCGCCGACCTTTTTCAATATCTTGTCAAGCCCTTTGTCAAGAAGATAACAAGTATATGACCCTTCTTTAGGATTATCTCTTCTGTTTTCTACTGTAGCATACAAAGCTGCAAGTACTTCTCTGTCATTCATAATTTATACCTCTAATTAATTCAATTTCTTAAAAAAGCAGGAATGATTGCCTGTATGACAGGCAGCTCCCGTCTGTTCAACAGTAATCAGCAGTGTATCGTCATCACAGTCTGAAAATATTTCAACTACCTTTTGAAGATTACCCGACGTCGCGCCCTTATTCCAAAGCTCCTGCCTGCTTCGTGACCAAAACCAAGTGTAACCTGTTTCAAAGGTTTTTTGCATACTTTCCCTGTTCATATAGGCAAGCATTAATACCTCACCTGTTGATTTCTCTTGAATAACGGCAGGAATAAGCTCTGATTTTACAAAATATTTATCTAAATCCATACAGCACCCTAAATTTTACTTGTAATTTCAATTGCCTGTTTTAAGTCAAGCTGTCCTGCGTAAATTGCTTTGCCGCAGATCGCTCCGTAAATGTCAAGCTCTGAAAGATTAATAATATCTTTCAGCACGGAAACACCGCCGCTTGCAATTATGTTGCAGTTTACCTCGTGTACAAGGTCGTCAAGCTGTTTTAAATTAGGTCCTGCAAGCGTGCCGTCCTGATCAATGTCGGTAAAGACTATTGTCTGAACTCCTACAGCTTCCATACGTTTTGCAAGTTCGATATAATTTATATCTGAATTATCAAGCCAGCCCTCTGCCCTGACCATACCGTCTTTTGCATCAATTCCAACAACTATTCTGTCTCCGTACTGTCTGACAGCGTCAATAACAAACTGCTGGTCTTTAACGGCAGCCGAGCCGAGTATGACTCTGTTGATACCTCTTGAAAGATAATATTCAACTGCGTTCATATCACGTATTCCGCCGCCTACCTCAACGGATAATCCTGAGGCTTTGGCTACATCGGCAATTAAATCAGCGTTTACAAGCTTAGCATCCTTTGCTCCGTCAAGATCAACCATATGAATCCAGCTTGCTCCTGCGTCAGAAAATCGCTGTGCCGCTATGTATGGGGATTCTGCAACTTTTTCAACTGTTGAATAATCGCCTTTAAAAAGACGTACACAGTTTCCATCCTTTATATCAATTGCAGGTAAAATAATCATAATTTATAACACTCCTTTTGTAGAAAGAGGTTTGTTTGACGTGTTCTGTTTTACGGCAAGTTTCAACGCGTGAGCCAAAGATTTGTATAAAGCCTCAGTAATGTGATGAGAATTATCACCGTAAAGAACCCTTTGATGCAGTGTAATACCTGCATTATATGCAAATGCGCGCATAAATTCAACTGTCATTGAACAGTCGTATCCGCCGCATTTTGCCTGCGGAAAATCTGCGTCAAACACTAAAAATGGCCGTCCGCTTATATCTACCGAAGAAAATGCGAGCGCTTCGTCCATCGGAACATAAAAGCTTCCGAATCTGTCGATAGAGGCTTTGTCACCCAACGCCTGACTGAATGCTTTTCCGAGTGCAATTCCTGTATCTTCAATTGTATGATGTTCATCAACCTCAAGGTCGCCTTTTACAGAAAGTTCAAGTCCGAACCCTCCGTGTGTTGCGAACGAATTTAGCATATGGTCAAAAAAACCGATTCCTGTGTCTATTGAAACATTGCCTCCGTCAAGATTTAAAATAAGTTTGATGTCGGTTTCTTTTGTTTTTCTCTCTACAATTGCACAGCGCATAAACTCACCTCGAAAAAAAGTCATTAATACACTTGACTGTTTCGTCAATCTCGTTTTCTGTGCCTACGGAAATTCTTATGTACTCGCCCATAAATCTTATGACAATTAAATTTTCTTTTAGATATTCCCACAAATCCTTACCATATGGAGTTTTAACCAAAATAAAGTTGGCACAACTGTTGAAAACTTTGAAATCACTTATGTTTTCTTCAATCTTTACTAACTCATTATACAGCTTTTCTCTGTTTCTGACAATTGTTTTTTGTCGGTTTATTAAATATTCCTTGTTTTTATAAATTATACTGCCTATTGCCTGGGAAATACTGTTTACATTATAAGGAGATTTTACCGCCTTTATTGCTTTGGATATTGTTTCGTTTGCAACAGCAAAACCAAGCCTTAAAGCGGCAGAACCGACGGCTTTTGAAGCGGTTCTTAAAATTATTAGATTAGAATAGTTTTCAACTTCACCAATTAAGCTCTGATTCCAAAAATCCATATATGCCTCGTCAAGAATAACAAGAGCATTTACCGAATTAACAAGTTTTCTTGCATCCTCAGCTACCAATCCCTGTCCCGTAGGATTACAGGGATTGGAAAATATAACGAGCTTAATACTATCGTCATTTATCTTTTTTATGAGCAAATCGACGTCAATGTTTAGAGTTTCATTTTTAATAAACGAGTCACATTCAACCTCACAAATCGAAGAATAAAACTTATACATTGAAAAGTCAGGAGAAACAACAAGCATTTTGTCGCCTTTCTCCATAAAAGCGGATTCAATCAAGAAAATGAGTTCATCTGAGCCGTTGCCAGCCGTGACAAGTTTTGAATTTATGTTGTAATATTCCGCAAAATAATTAACAACTTCAGAAGCCATTGGGTCCGGGTAACGGTTAAAATCTATATTTTGAATTGCCTTTGCTATTTGTTCTTTAAGCTCCGTAGGATAATTGTACGGACATTCGTTTGCGTCAAGTCTTATTTTATATGTACCGCTTATAGGTTCATAAGGCTCGAGCTCACGGATTTTTTTGTTAAGTTCATAATTCATATATCAGTTCCCTGTTTTAATCAATATTAAGGCAATACCGCACAATTATAATGTGCGAATTGCAAAGTCAGATTTTTCGTCATTTTATTAAAATAATTTTTCGTCATACTGTCATATAGCGGAAAATTTTTGGGCAAAATGGAGAAAAATATGCAAATAAGTTGTGCATTAAGGCTTTAGCCGCTAATTGTGTGGTGTTGCCTTAAATCTAACTTTAATTGAATTTGCGTGTGCAGTAAGGCCTTCGGTATCGGCAAATCTTATGACATCCTCTGCGTCGGCTCTTAAAGCATCTTCAGTATAGTAAATAAAGCTTGATTTCTTTACAAAGCTGTCAACAGACAGCGGTGAGAAGAATCTTGCAGTACCACTGGTGGGCAGAACGTGATTCGGCCCTGCAAAATAATCACCGAGCGGTTCGGGGCTGTAGTTCCCGAGAAATACAGAGCCTGCATTGTCAAGCTTTCCTATATACTCCATAGGATCGTTACAGCATACTTCAAGGTGCTCGGGTGCAAGCTCGTTGGCAAAACCCACTGCCTGCGAGATATCGCTGCAAACAATAATTGCTCCGAAATTATCAATGGATGACTTAATAATTTCGTTTCTTGACAATTCAGTCATCTGAATTTCAAGCTCTTGTTTTGTCTTTTCTGCAATCTCCGGTGAATCTGTAAGCAAAATTGCCGAAGCAAGCTTATCATGCTCTGCCTGACTCATAAGGTCAGCCGCAAGGAATTTCGGATTTGCCGAGCTGTCGGCTATAATAAGAATTTCACTGGGACCTGCAATCATATCAATGTCAACAGTGCCGTAAAGGAGTTTTTTTGCCGTTGCGACAAAAATATTTCCGGGGCCTACAATTTTATCAACCTTCGGCACACTTTCAGTTCCGTATGCGAGGGCGGCAACCGCCTGAGCTCCTCCCATAAGGAAAATTCTGTCAACGCCTGCAATTTTTGCGGCTGCAATGATATTTGGATTAGGCGTACCGTCCTTTTGAGGAGGGGTACACATTATTATTTCTTCAACACCTGCAATTTTTGCAGGAATAGCGTTCATAAGAACTGATGACGGATACGCGGCCGTACCGCCCGGAACATAAATTCCCACGCGCTTTAATCCGCGTATTCTCTGCCCCATTATTACACCGTTGTTCTTGGTTGTTAGCCAGCTTTGCTGAAGCTGTCTTTTATGAAAATCAGAAATATTTTCTGAGGCCTTTTTAAGAGTTTCAATATATTTTTCATCACATTTTGAAATTATGCCGTCTATGACATCTGCGGAAATCTCAGTTTGCTCGGGCGCTTTTCCGTCAAATTTAATTGTATAGTCCTTTACGGCTTTATCTCCGTTTTCGCGTACATTATCTATAATTTCAGATACTATGGGAATAACGTTTTTATCTGAATTTTGCGCTCTTTTCTTGAGCACCTCAATAAACTCGTATTCTCTCTTTCCGTCTGCTGTTACTGTTGTAATCATTGCGTTACAGCCTCCAATTTTTTCTGAAGTTCCTCAATTTCATTTTTTCTGAGTTTAAGGCTTGCAGTATTTGCAATAAGTCTTGCTGATATATCAGTTACCCATTCAATTACTTCAAGTCCGTTTGCCTTGAGCGTTGAACCTGTTTCAACAATATCTACTATTCCGTCTGCAAGACCTACAAGTGGTGCAAGCTCAACTGAGCCTTCAATTTTTATAATTCTTACATCCATATTTTTGTCGTCAAAAAATGAGCGTGTAACATTTGGATATTTTGTAGCAATTGTCTTTGTCTTGTAGCCGCCGTAAAAATCATAATCCTTTTTTGTTGCCAGAGCAAATCTGCATTTGCCGAATCCGAGATCAAGCAGCTCGTAAAATGAACTGCCGTTTTCAAGTATTGTATCCTTTCCTACAACTCCCAAATCGCATACTCCGTGCTCAACATATGTAATTACATCAGCAGCCTTTGCAAGAACAACTTCAAATTCATTGTCGCCTACGGGAAGAATAAGACGTCTTCCCTTGTTTTTTACTTCACTGCAATCATATCCGATTTTTTCAAAAAGCTCAATCGTTGTTTTTTCAAGTCTGCCCTTTGTAAGAGCAATTCTAAGTGGTTTCATATATGAAATTTCCTTTCAGGCTTTGATTATCCTATTACTCTGACTTCTGCAATTTTGCGCTGAGAAGCAAACTGCTTTGTTTCTTCAAGCGTCGGCAATACACTGAACTGAGCCTTAATTCCTTTGCTGTTAAGCTCTGATACAATATTAATAGCCTCAACCTCATGTCCGTCCTCTGCAAAAACAAGAACATCTGGATTATCTGAATAACTAACTCCGTCGTCTGACAGGTGTTTAATTGTAATTGCATCAGTATCTACGGCAAATCCTGCCGCACCCATAGGTGCGTCAAACGCAGAAAGAAGCTCGTCATATCTTCCGCCTGAAATTACTGCGTCGCCAATTCCGTTAATGTAGCCGGTAAAGACAATTCCTGTATAATAATCGTTTCTCTGAACAAGACCCAAGTCAATTATCAGCTTGTCGCCAAGTCCGAGAGGTTCAAGATTACTGTAGATTTTATGCAGATATTCAAGAGCCGCAACTGCTTTTGTACCTTCGCAGATTTCAGCCGCTTTTTCAAATACCTCTTCTCCGCCGAAAAGCGACGGCAAACTGCGTATGGCAGATACAGCTTTGCAGGGTTTTAGCTTGTCAAGGAGATTATTAAGCGCAGAATAATTTTTACCCTCAATTGAAACTCTTATTTTTTCTTTGTAGCTTTCGTCAATATCAAGCTCCTGTGACAAGGCATTAAACACCTGTGCATGACCAAGCTCAATTCTGAAATCTTCTGCAACGGAAGATATACAATTTACCGCTGTAGTCAGAATTTCAAGGTCTGCTCTTATTCCCTTTACTCCGAGAAGCTCAATGCCCATCTGCATAAGCTCATTGCGCCTGCCTGTAAGAGTGGGATTATTACGGTAAACAGCCTGTTTATAATACAAACGTACAGGCATAATGCTGTTTTTCAGACGGGATGATACCATTCTGGCTATAGGAAGAGTCGAATCGGGACGCGCAACAAGAAGTCTGCCCTTATTGTCAACCATCTTGAACATTGATTCCTGTGAAATTCCGCTGCATGGAACCGAAAACACATCATAAAACTCGATTCCTGGAGTAATAACGCGTTTAAAACCGCGGGATACAAAGACTTTTTCAATTTTTCCGCAAATGCTGTCCATTGCCGAACATTCAGCAAATAAAAAGTCTTTTGTTCCTTCCGGAGTTATCTTTATATATTTTTTCATAATTACCTCTTAAATACTTTAGTGTGCTAACGTGCTAATATACTACCATAATAAATTGATTTTGTCAAACATATTTTTTATTTTCGTTTAACAGATTTTTAGCTTTCAGATTTATCATCGTTTTTCGTTGTGTTTTCATCTTCATTCAAATTATCTTCGTCATCATCGGATTTGTTAAGCCTGATGAGCTTTTTGATCTTTTCCTTTTGCTGATTTTCTTTCTCTTCTCTGATTTTCTTCTGCTCCTCGGCTATTTTGGCATAGTTGAGAACTTCAAAATCAAGAGCCTCCTGAGCAATTTTACCCTTATCATCAATTGAATTTCTGACTTTCTTTCCAACAAGCGAATAAATTACCGCATAAATAGGCGTTCCGAGAATAAGTCCCACAACACCGAAAAGCGCTCCTCCGACCATAACGCTGAAAAGTACCCAAAAGCTTGAAAGCCCAACCTGGCTTCCGATAATCTTCGGCTTGAATAGATTGCCGTCAAGCTGCTGAATTATGAAAATTATTACGATAAACCAAATCATATCCCACGGATCAACGAGGAAAAGTATAAACGCACTTGGTATTGCACCGATAAACGGTCCGAAAAACGGAATTATATTTGTAACTCCTATTAAAACGGCTATTAACGGCGCATACGGAAGCTGGAAAATAGACATTGTAATAAAAGTTAAAATACCTATAAAACCAGCGTCAAGTATATCTCCGACGAGAAAACGTCCGCATTTTGTATCTGTTATATCAACAATTTCATATATCTTTGGCAGGTATCTTATCGGAATAAATGCAACTGCCAGTCGTTTTACCAAACGGCAGAGTGACTCCTTAGCCGCAAGGAAGTAAACCGAAAGAACAATACCCATAATAAAGTTGTAAAAGCCGTTTGCTGTACTCGTAGCCATATTGAAGATTACTTCTGTAGTTTGTCCTGCAAGTTTAGTAATGTTGTCGATTGAGAAATAATGCAATATATTATTTATATTATCAAGTAAATTCTTATCGTTAATATCTATCTTTATGCCTGCATGAAACGTAGTATTAATCCAATCAACAAAGTAATTAACATTGGTCATAAAAGAATCAAAGTATTTTGGCATAGCTTCTACAAGACTTGCAATGTTAACTACAATCTGAGGAACAACTATTAAAATTAATACAATAAAAATGGCCGCTAAAATTGTGTATGTGCAGATTATTGACAAAGGCTTTCGTACTTTGGCAAAAATCTTTCGTTTAGTACCCATTTTTCCAAAGGCTTTGGAGTAAAAAAACTTATACGGAAAATTAAGTATATAAGCAATAAGGAAACCAATTATGAAAGGTGTAAGGATCTCCAAAATTTTAGACAGTATGAGCCATACGATTCCCATATTGTCTTTAATAAACAACAGAAATACAGTAAACGCTATACCTATAAGCACCGTTTTCATTGAAAGCAATTTTTTCAAATAAATCACTCCTTAAAATAATGACATCTGAGAGCTCTCAGGCATATCTTTTAAAACGCCAACCTCTTTGAGAGTTTCTATAACTGCTTTTGTTACTTTGGTTTTTATCTGCATATCTTCTATTGAAAGATATTCGTGCTTTTTGCCTGAATCTGCAAGAGAAATTGCCGCTGCCTCACCTACGCCGGGAAGTGAAGAAAACGGAAGCCTAATTTTTCCGTTTTCTACTACAAACATAGAAGCTTCGGATTTATAAACGTCAATCGGAAGAACTTCTATGCCTCTTGCCATCATCTCATTGACGATTTGAAGCGTTGAGAATTCAGCCTCTTCCTTTGCAGAAGCCTCATGTGCGCTCTGCTTTTGTTTTATCTGATTCATTCTGTCGCGGACAGCTTTGTGACCTTTCATTACAATGCCGCCGTCAAGATTTTCACTTCGAACAGTAAAGTAGGCCGCATAATATTCGGCAGGCTTATGAACCTTGTACCAACCAAGCCTGAGTGTTGAAATCATATATGCCGCCGCATGAGCTTTCGGGAACATATATTTTATTTTCATACACGAGTCAATATACCATTCCGGCACACCGTGCTCCCTCATAGCCTTAAAATGCTCTTCGGTAAGAAGTTTTGTTGCGTTGCCCTTTCTTACGATTTCCATTATTTTAAATGCCATTCCCGGTTCAAGACCTTTGTGCATAAGATATGTCATTATGGAGTCACGCGTACCGATAACTTCAGAAATAGTACAGGTTCCGTTATGAATTAACTCCTGAGCATTGCCGAGCCATACATCTGTACCGTGAGAAAGTCCTGCAATCTGTAAAAGGTCTGTAAATGTTTTTGGTTTTGCTTCAATTAACATTCCTCGTACAAATCCTGTGCCGCATTCGGGCAAACTGAACGTGCCTGTCTTGGAGTCAATATCTTCCTCTGTAACACCCAGAGCCTTCGGAGATGTAAACAGCGACATAACCTCGGGGTCGCTCATTGAAACATTCATGACGGGAATGCCCGTGAACTTTTCAAGATAATGATATATAGTAGGAACATCGTGTCCGAGTTCGTCGAGCTTTGTAATGGTGTCGTGTATCGAATGGAAATCAAAGTGAGTAGTAATATTATCGGATTTAACATCATTTGCAGGGTGCTGAACAGGACAAAAATCATATACGTCATTTGTTCGGGGAACTACTACCATTCCGCCCGGATGCTGTCCTGTTGTGCGTTTTACACCAGTACAGCCGATTGCAAGCCGCTTTTCCTCCGCTTTGTGCATTGGAAGTCCGCGTTCCTGCGCGTATTTTTTTACAAAGCCAATCGCGGTCTTTTCTGCTACGGTAGCTATCGTTCCTGCCTTAAACACATTGTCTTTGCCGAATAGCTCCTCGGTGTATCGGTGCGACTTCGACTGGTATTCGCCGCTGAAGTTAAGGTCAATATCAGGTACTTTATCCCCCTTGAATCCCAAGAATGTTTCAAACGGAATTTCATGTCCATCCCTGTCCATAGGCGTTCCGCATTCTGGACAATCTTTAGGGGGCAAATCGAAACCTGAACCGACGCTTCCGTCGGTTATAAACTCACTGTGCTTGCATTTTGGACAAATATAGTGTGGACAAAGCGGGTTTACTTCGGAAATTCCTGACATCGTGGCTACAAATGACGAACCTACAGAACCTCGAGAACCTACGAGGTATCCGTGAGCCTCACTGTCGGCTACAAGCTTCTGTGCAGTCATATAAAGCACTGAAAATCCGTAGGTAGTTATTGAGTTCAGTTCTTTGTCAAGACGCTCCTTTACAATGTTAGGCAGAGGGTCGCCGTATTTCTCCTTTGCCCTTTTCCATGTAATATCAATGAGCTGTTCCTGTGCTCCCTCAATGTTAGGAGGAAAAGTTCCCTTTGGAATAGGTCGTATGCTTTCGCACATATCTGCAATTTTATTTGTATTTTCTACGACAACCTCATATGCCTTATCCTTGCCGAGCCACTCAAACTCTTTTAGCATCTCGGCTGTAGTGCGAAAGTATAAAGGCGCCTGGTCTTCTGCATCTTTATAACCCTGTCCTGCCATAAGAATCTTTCTGAAATCAGCGTCGGTCGGATCCATAAAATGAACGTCGCAGGTGGCACAAACAGGTTTTCCAAGCTCTTTTGCAAGTTTTATAATGGTTCTGTCAATTTCGTGAAGCTCATCTTCTGTGTCAAATTTGCCGTCTCTGATTAAAAAAGCGTTATTACCCGTAGGCTGAATTTCAAGATAATCATAAAATGACGCAATCTGCTTGAGCTCTGCGTACGGTTTGCCTGCAAGAATACTTTCATAAAGCTGTCCTGCGCAGCAAGCAGAGCCTATTATAAGTCCTTCTCTGTATTTTACAAGCTCACTTTTTGGAATACGAGGCTTTTTATAAAAATAATCAAGATGACTGTATGAAATAAGTCTGTAAAGATTTTTCAGCCCCGTCTTGTTTTTGACAAGAATTATCATATGATATGTAGGCAGTTTTTTAAAATCTCCGCCTGCAATTTTTGTATTAATATCGCTTGTCTTTGTAATTGAATAGTCTTCTTTAAGACGTGAACAAAGACATATGAAAATGCGTGCAAGAATTTCAGCGTCATCACTTGCCCTGTGATGATTAAAATCGCCGAGTCTGAGATATTTTGCCACTGTGTCAAGCTTGCAGTTTTTTATATCACTGAGAATCGCGCGTGATATGGCAACCGTATCGATTGAGGTATAGGTGTATTCTCTGCCCATATTTTCGCATGCCTTGCGAATAAACGAGGTATCAAACGGGGCGTTGTGAGCAACAAGCACGTTATCGCCTGCAAACTCAAGAAACGCTGATACCGCCTCGCTCTGAGAAGGCGCATTCTTAACCATTTCATCGGTAATTCCCGTAAGATCTGTGATCTTTTTGGGAATAGGCATTTCGGGATTTGCAAAAGTTGAAAATGTTTCGGTTATCTCGCCGTTTACAACCTTTACCGCACCTATTTCGGTTATTTTGTCACGGGCGGCAGAAAGACCGGTAGTTTCTATGTCAAAACAAATAAAAGTTCCGTCAAACGGGGTATCGGCGGCACCTCTTACAGATTCAACAAGGTCATCCATAAAATATGCTTCCATACCGTAAATTACTTTTATTTTTTCTTCGTCTTTATTTATCTTTTCGGCGGCTTTCATCGCGTCAGGGAAAGCCTGTGCAACGCCGTGGTCGGTTATTGCGATTGCTTTATGTCCCCACTTATATGCTCTGTTTACAAGATCTCCTGCCGACGTAACAGCGTCCATCTGAGACATATTTGTATGAAGATGAAGCTCTACACGTTTCTTTTCAGCATTATCGACTACTTTAACCTTTTGCGCAGTTCCTATTGACCTTGCATTAACTACAAGCTCGCCTGCATATTTATCATACTCAACATCACCCATAACGACGATAGTATCGCCTTTTTTTACCAAGTCAACAGCCGCAGAGTCTTTGATCGTGTTAAAGACCTTTACAGTTGTAGAGCCTGTGTAATCGGTGATGTCAATGGTGAAAATATTTTTGTCGCCTGATTTTGTAATTCTTTTTTCAAGGTCAAAAACCTCGCCCCAAACAACAACTCTTCCCGAATCTTCTGCAATCGAGCTGATTGAGATCATTTTTCCGCGTATTGAACGTCCATATAGAGGACGAATTGAGGACTCAATTATCTGAGGCGTCGCAAATTTTCCCTCTCTGATCTCTATTTCTACGGCAGTATTTTCCTCATGTTTTTCTTTAATATTTTTAACATTCTCTTCGTCCTCTTTATAGAACTCAGCGGCTTTTTCAAGCTGTTCTCTCTGTATTTGTTTTTCTGCACTTTTGATGGTTTCTATGTACTCGATGCTATCAGCTTCTGCTTCAAAAGTACCTGTATATTTTACCCCCGCATTAATGCCAAACTCCTGAGCAATAATCTTTGTGAGCGCTTTATCAAATCCCTTTGCGTCAAGCAGTCCTTTGCCCCCGTTTATGAGATTAATTGTAATGTCTTTTCCGTCAAAAGATGCTTCGGCATTGTTCAGAGTGCCGTTAATGCTCGGAATATCACGCTTTATCGCAAGATAAAGCTGCGGAAAATAATCAGCGGAAAACATCTCTTTAGGGAAATGCGGCATTATAAGCACCGACGATGCCTTTAGTGCATCTGATATTTTCTTTTCAGCATCAAAAAGCGCATTACGCTCAACAAGCCCGTCGAAATTTACACAAATGGTAACCGAACGGGCTTCTTTGCCGATATTAAGTTTTGTTATTTCTCCGTCTGAAACCTCATCTGCAAAATCTGTGATTCCAAACAAAGAATTAAAAACCTCGCCTAATTTCTTCATATATTACCTTCTGATACTAAACATTATTAAATATGCAACGATGATACTGTATGGATTGTTTAGTATAAATTATAATTTTTCTACTTCTTCCAAAAGAGCGTCAACGAGCTTATCTTCAGGAACTTTATAGAGAATTTCGCCCTTTTTGAACACCAGACCGCATCCGTCTCCGCCTGCAATGCCGATGTCAGCTTCTCGGGCTTCTCCGGGGCCGTTTACAGCACAGCCCATGACTGCTACTTTAATATTCTTTTTGCAATTTCTCAGTCTGTTTTCAACTTCATCTGCAATTTTCACAAGATCAATTCTCGTCCTGCCGCAGGTGGGACAGGAAACAAACTGCACTCCGTTTTGTTCAATATCAAGTGCTTTGAGTATATCATATGCGGCGTAAACCTCTTTAACGGGGTCGGCAGTCAGGGAAACTCTGATTGTATCGCCTATGCCGTGCAGTAAAAGCGAGCCTATGCCTGCTGATGATTTAATTATGCCCATTCGCTCTGTTCCTGCCTCTGTAACTCCGAGATGAAGCGGATAATCACATTGCTGAGAGGCAAGCTCATAAGCCTTGATCATTGTTGATACTGTGGAACTTTTCATAGAAAGTACAATATCGTTAAAATCAAATTTTTCAAGCAGTGACGCATGGTATAGTGCGCTGTCACAGAGAGCCTGAGGTGTTGGATGACCGTATTTTGCAAGAATATCCCTTTCAAGCGAACCCGAATTAACTCCGATCCTTATTGGGATATTTCTTAATTTACAGGCATTTGCAACTGCCTTTACTCTGTCGTCAGAGCCGATATTCCCGGGATTTATTCGTATTTTATCAACTCCTGCAGCACATGCCTCAAGTGCGAGTTTATAATCAAAATGAATGTCTGCGACAATGGGAGTATTGACCGCCTCTTTTAAAGCGGGAATAAGTTTGACTGCATCCATATTTGGAATTGCCGCACGGATAATCATACACCCTGCTTTTTCAAGCTCAACAGCCTGTTTTACCGACCCCTCAATATCGGTTGACGGAATATTCAGCATTGACTGAACGGATACCTTTGCTCCGCCGCCTATTTTTATATTTCCTGCCTTAACCTGAATTTTACTTCCCATTTTTCCTCCGATTAACTCATACCGGGCATACTGTTAGTTATCAGCTGCCATACATCTTTTAAAGAAATCACTAACATAAATATCATCAGCAACGCCAATCCCGCTGCATTTACTATTTGCTCTGCTTTTCGCGGTATCGGCTTTCTGAATATTCCTTCAATCAACAAAAATACAAATCTGCCGCCGTCAAGCGCCGGGAACGGAAGCATATTTACTATTCCGAGATTTACGGTAATTAAAATCATAACAAAAAGTATATTGTTTACCGCGTCACCGAAACCCGACTCCAATCCCTGTGAAGCTACCTGTGTTACCGCAGACGCAATTCCGACAGGTCCTGAAAGGTCAGTAAATGAGAATCTTCCCTGTACAAGCCACACAAGCGATGTCCACACGGTTTTCGCCATTGAACAGGTGTTTGAAAATGTCTGGCTTAAAACTGTTCCTGCATTTTTTTCAATTCCGTCAACATAGAAATCAAATGCAGTTGAGGTTTTACCCTCTTTTTCATCTTCTTCACTTGCATAATAAGTCGGGAATAAAACATCTTTGATCTTAATCTCCTCGCCGTTTCGTATAACTGTTACATCCGCAGTATAACGCAGACGAGTGTTTTTTTCATCAATTACAGGCAAATCGAATTTTGAAATATTCAATAAACCATACATTTCAGTACAAGCATTATCAAGCAATTCCTTGGCATCGGTCTTGTTCGATGTTACATTGATTTTTGAACAGCCGTCAGAGAGAATATTATATAAATCATTAATTTGATTTTCACTAAGCTCATTTTTCGACGCGAGTTCCGAATAAACTCTGCACGCGGCATTCGTGCAGTCCTGTTTAAAAATTTCAAGAGATTTTCCGTCAACATTTTTGCAGTTTAAGGTTGCAATGCCAAACTGCAAATCGCGAAAATTCCAAATCGAATATCCGTTTATATCCACTATAGTATCTCCTGCCTGAACTCCGCAATTTGCAATATATGAATTAGGCGGGAACTGACTGACAGTAGTGGAAGAATAGCTGTCAGCCTGTACTGTATAGGCAAACATAAGAATAAAACCTAAAAGAATGTTCATAACCGCACCGGCGATTATTATAATCATTCTTTTCCATATTTTTGCGTTATTAAACGCTCTCGGTTCTTTGCTGTCCTCGTCTTCTCCCTCCATGGCGCAGTAACCGCCTATTGGAAAAAGTCTGAAAGAATATTCCGTTTCTCCTTTTTTAAATCCGAAAAGTCTGGGTCCCATTCCGAGCGCAAACTCGTTGACCTTTACTCCCGAAAGCTTTGCGGTTATAAAATGTCCGAACTCATGCGAAAAAATTATAAGCTCAAAAAATAATACTCCTATTATTATCAAAGCTATTGTTATTAAAATCTGCATTTAAAAAAATTCAACTCCAAATAAAATTACCGCAATATACCGCAATATGAAAAATAATAGTTATGTGTTTTGACTAATTTACCCTGTCTTTTACATACTGCCGTGCCCAAAAGTCGGCATTGAATACGTCCTCTACGGTTATAGGTTCATAATTTTCAAGGCTGTCAACAGCACCTGTAACAAGCTCGCCAATATCAAGAAATGATATTTTGCCGTTTCTAAACAGCATATTTGCTTCTTCGTTTGCTCCGTTTGCAACCGCTGTAGCCACGCCTCCCATTGACAAAGCCTTTTTGCAGGCACTCAGACATTTAAATGTATTATAGTCCGGCTCAAAAAATGTCAGTTTGCCTATTTGTGACAAATTAAGCTCACCAACAGGCGATTCATATCTGTCGGGATATGTAATTGCATACTGAATAGGTATTCTCATATCGGGAAGTCCAAGCTGTGCAATTACAGAGTTATCGTTATACTCAATCATTGAGTGGATTATGCTTTCACGGTGAACCACAACATCAATGTTTTCAGACGGCATATCAAAAAGCCATTTTGCCTCAATAATTTCAAGTCCTTTGTTCATCATTGACGCAGAATCGACCGTAATTTTTGCTCCCATGCTCCAATTTGGATGATTGAGAGCCTGTTTTATTGTAACATCTTTAAGCTCGTCTTTGGTCTTACCGAAAAAAGGTCCCCCAGAAGCCGTTAAAATAAGCTTTTTAAGCATTTTTTTATTGGGAATTCCCTGCAAACACTGAAAAATTGCAGAATGCTCGCTGTCAACAGGCAAAAGCTTTACATTATTCTCTTTGACTGCGTCCATAACAAGCCTTCCGCCTGCTACAAGTGTTTCCTTGTTTGCGAGTGCAATGTTCTTTTTAGCATTTGCGGCGGCTATTGTGGGCTTTAACCCAACCATTCCGACAACCGAATTGAGTACAAGCTCAGCACTGTCAATTACGGAAGCGGCAATTAAGCCGTCCATTCCGCAAAGAACTTTTGTGTCGGTATCTTTTATATTGTCGCGGAAGATTTCAGCCTTTTCTTCATTAAAGACCACTGCAAGCTCAGGTTTGTATTTTCTAACCTGCTGTTCAAGCAAATATATATTGGTTGACGCCGTAAGAGCACACACATTTATTCCGAGATTATCTGCGACATCAAGAGTCTGTGTTCCTATAGAACCTGTAGAACCTAAAACAGAAATATTTTTTATCATTATTTACACCACAGTAATAAAGGGCAAAAACTGATTAACGACTATAATCATTGGTACGGTGAATATTATACTGTCAAATCTGTCGAGCATACCCCCGTGTCCCGGAAAAATTGAGCCGTAGTCCTTTATCTTTAAACTTCGTTTTATTAGTGAAAAACTCAGGTCGCCGAGTATTGAAACGACGGCGTCTAAAACTCCCAAAAGTACGAGCGACCAGAAATTAATTTTAACATCGGGCATAATAAGGAACTGAAAAATCACGCCGATAAACAAGGCGGTTAATATGCAAAAGAAAATTCCGCCTATTGCGCCCTCAACCGTTTTTTTGGGACTTATCTGTGGACACAGCTTATGTCTGCCCATTGACGCGCCGATGAAAAATCCGCCTGCGTCAGCCATCCACGGCAAAGAAAAAGCAGTAACAAAAAAGAATGTTATCCCTATGCCTGTGTTGCATATTGCAGTAAGAGAACTCATACCAAACGACACAAGCAAAGTACCGCAAACGGCATAAGCGATGTCAGTATAGGAAATTTTGCTGTGATTTAAAATCATTACAGCAAATACAACTATCATAAACGCAGTTAAAAGCAGAAATATATATGATGTTGAAATTAATAATGAGAGTGCAAATGAAAATGCCAAACAAGGCAAAGAAAGCGCAAATACTTTAAGCAAGCCTTTTGCGTTAAGATATTCTCCCGTCATAAAAGCTGACGCGACTCCCACAAGTATGCCGATTATCGGGTGCCATCTCTCTCCCACAAACAGTATTAGTAATAATATTGATATACCCACAACTGCCGTCAGCAGTCTTGGTTTTAATGATTTCATCCTTATCAACTCTCTGTTATACTCCGCCGTAACGTCTGTTTCTGCCTGAGTATATATTTAATGCCTCATCAAGGTCGGATTTTTCAAAATCAGGCCAGAGCTTATTCATTATTACGAATTCCGTATAGGCAGACTGCCATAACAAAAAATTAGAAATTCTATATTCACCGCTCGGTCGGATAATAAGGTCGGGGTCAGGCTGACCTGCCGTATAGAGATAATCCGATACAAGCTGTTCGTTGATGTCATCTTCAGAAAGTATGCCGTTTTTTACATCCGCACTTATGTTCTTTACCGCACGGACGATCTCGTCGCGGCTTCCGTAATTCATGGCAATATTAAGCACCATTCCGTCACGGTCTTTTGAGCTTTCTTCATTCTCAATCATAAGATTTCTTAAATCTTCGCTGAAATGGGATTTATCGCCGATAAACCTGACAACTATGCTGTCGTCCTTGAAATCGGAAAGCGCTTCCTCAAGATATGACTTAAACAAATTCATTAGTGAATTAACTTCATCCTGCGGGCGCTTCCAGTTTTCAGTTGAAAAAGCATATACCGTCAGATATTTTATACCTATGTCGGAACAGTAACGCGTTATTTTACGAAAAGTCTTGGCTCCTGCAGAATGTCCCGCTTTTCTGGGAAGTCCTCTTTTTTTTGCCCAACGGCCGTTGCCGTCCATTATTATTCCTATATGAACAGGCAAAACTAAAGGCGGTACATCAACAGAATTATTTTTGCTCTTACCGAATAAAGCCATATTACAGCTCCAGAATTTCTTTCTGTTTGTCAGCAGAAATTTTGTCTATATTCTTAATGTATTTATCTGTAAGATCCTGAGTCTTTTTCTCACCCTGTTTTAAATCATCTTCTGTAAGCTCGCCTGACTTTTTCATACTTTTGAGCTTTTCAATTGTATCACGGCGCGCATTTCTTACCTGAACTTTTGTATCTTCGGCAATTTTCTGAACATCCTTAACAATTTCCTTACGTCTGTCCTCTGTAAGCGGCGGAAAAATCAATCTGATGATTTTGCCGTCATTCTGGGGATTTATGCCGATGTCAGATATTTGAATGGCCTTTTCAATCTGTCTTAATACAGAGGTATCCCATGGCTGTATTGTTAAAGTACGCGCTTCCGTAACTGAAACTGCTGCAAGCTGATTTACGGGAGTTGGTGCTCCGTAATAATCTACTTTTACTTTATCAAGAACAGCAGGGTTTGCTCTGCCGGCCCTAATTTCAGAGAATTCCTTACACATATGGTCAACTCTTCTTGCCATAGTTTCATCAGCTTTTTTTAATTGTGTCTGCATATTTCATGCCTCCTAAATGATTATTGTAAATATTATGTGATTTAATCATATTAATCTTCGCCGTTTACTATAGTACCAATGTTATCTCCGCAAACAGCTTTATATATATTTTCAGGGTCTTCTATGCTGAAAACAAGTATCGGTATGTTATTATCCTTGCATAATGAAGCTGCGGTGCTGTCCATTACGGCAAGGTCCTTGTTCAGCACTTCATGGTAGGATACCGTATCGTATTTAACAGCATTAGCATTTGATTTAGGATCACTGTCATATACACCGTCAACCATTGTAGCTTTCATAATAATATCAGCTTCAATTTCAGCCGCTCTGAGCGCTGCAGCTGTGTCAGTGCTGAAAAAAGGATTTCCTGTTCCGCATCCAAAAACAACAACTCTTCCCTTATTGAGATGGCACATTGCCTTGTTGCGGATATAAGGCTCTGCTACCTGATGCATTGCTATTGCTGTCTGCACTCTTACTACAACACCAAGCTGTTCCAATGCATCACAAACTCCGAGTGCATTGATTGTTGTTGCAAGCATTCCCATATGGTCGGCTCTTGTTCTGTCCATTTCTCCGGAGCTTCTTCCTCTCCAGAAATTACCTCCGCCTACAACAATTCCGACCTGTACGCCTGCATCAACGCATTTTTTTATCGGACGGCATATTTTAAGAACTGTATCAAAATCAATTCCGTGCTTCATATCTCCTGCAAGTGACTCGCCCGAAAGCTTTAATAAAATTCTCTTATATTTCGGTTGCATACATTACACCCCATCATAATTTGTAATTATAAATATAATACAATAAAATACCTGTTTTGTAAAGAAAAAACAGGTATTATTTTAACAATTGTTCTTTTTGGCGATATAAGATGATTATTTGAAAAATACAAATAAGGCACCGCTTAATTATGCGGTGCCTTAGCTAATCAAAAAGACTGATTTTTACATTATAAACATTATAAAATACTTTTTCCGTCTATGCATTTTTGGATCGTGATTTATGCCCTTAATCTTGAAAATAATAAGGTATCCAGCGAACAAAGCAAGAAAAGTAGTTTGAGTATAAAAAATTCTGTAATCCTTTCTGCTGTATTCATCCGATGAATATTCTTTAAGAGAACTATCGGGAGATTCTGTGTAGAGTGGAACAAATCCGTCATCCTGCTGTGAAATAATTACCTCATCTGATGTTGAGGCATTTACTGTAGAAAAAATACCTGTGCCAACCAATAAAGATATTGTTATAATAAATATAATTATTAAATTTCTTAACTTACTCATATTCTGTTCTCCGTAATATTTGAATATGATATTATTCTAACATATCATATTCAATAAAACAATATATTCTTCAACAACAAAAGACGGCTTTTTTCAGCCGTCTTTTGTTTAAATTAAATTACAGTCAGCCTTTTCCGCCATCGTTCAGAGAAGACTCAAGTCCTGCAATGTATTTTTGAATAAATGTTGCACTTTCCACACTTATTTTTTCTCTGTAAGTATAAACCAGTGCATTGGACTTTTGTACATCATTAAGCTCTGCCAAGTCTACAATATACTTCTGAATTAATGTAACATCTAACACCGACACAGCTCCGTCAAGATCTACATCTCCGAGTTTAAATACGCTGTAATCAAAAATGTTATCTGACATATCGGGTTCGTCGACATACAGGTTTACAAATTTAAATCCGTTTTCTGACGCATACTGTTCTGCTGCTGTTGAAGCATAACCGTTTATAACATAGTCGGGTATTTTTACTGATTCAAAGTTTTCGCACATGTTATTCGTAAATCCAAGCGCATTTGTCCCTATTTCTTTTATATTTTTGCCTAATACTATTTTACTTAAAGGTGAATTTAAAAAGGCTCCGTCACCGATCACCTCTACTGAATCTGGTATTTTTATGTTAATAAGAGAACTGCAATTATTAAATGCCCATTTTTCTATAACTTTTAAATTATTTCCGAACACTATTTCATTCAGGAGCTTACAATTATAGAACATACTGTCAGGTATTTCAGTTATGCCGTTTCCTAAAACAACTTTTTCAATGTTTGTCATTTTTTCAGTAAATAGATTATTGTATATTTTTGTAACGCTGTCGGGAATTATAAAAGATGTTATTTCATTTGCATTTTCGGAGTAAAAATCCTGACTGATTTCAGTAACCGGCAGTCCACCGATAGTTTCAGGCAATACTATTTCTTTTGAATCAGAGTTATAAATTGATGTTACCGTAATTTCTCGGTTTAAATTGGCGGTAAAGCCTATATCTTCAGGATAATCCTCTTGATAATCAATTTCAAGTGTAACACCTGTATCTTTTAAAGGAAACGTATATTCATCTTCAAGTCTTGTAATATCAACATCATCTGATGTGAGAGAAGTAATCGTTCCGCAAAGAGAAGTTACCGTGCAACCGTTATCTGTTATCGTAATATAGGGTTTAAAGCTCATTTTTTCACTTACTGAATTTACGGTAAACATATCTAAAGCAGAGGAACCGACGGCAATATAACCCACTGCATCTAATCCGCTGACTGTATTCCCAGATACTGCTGAGTTTATAATCTTAGCGGTTTCTGATATGTCTCCTGCTATACCTGCGGCACCATATGCAGCAGATATCTCTGAATTTTCCACTGAACAGTTTTCAATTACACCATTATACACATATCCTGCAATTCCTCCTGCCGCAGAAGCATTAGATTGTATTTTTGAATTCTTTACATTACAGTTTTCAATTTTTCCGCTTGTCAGTTCCCCTGCAAAGCAACCAGAATTATTCTCTCCATTGACAACAGCTCCATCCAAGTTAAGGTCTGAAATAATTCCGCCTTCTAATTTGCCAAATAATCCTGCGTGCTCATTGTCTCCTTTAAATTTAATATTTTTTATTACGTGATTATTTCCCTTAACTGTTCCGCTAAAAGCTGTATCAGCAAACATAGGTTCAAATTCTATGTCATATCCTGAAAAATCCAAGTCGCTGTTAAATACAATATTTTGAGAAATTTCCGCAATACTGCCCGACTTATATTGATTGTAATAATTTATAAAATCTTCTTCACTATCTATGTAATAAAAAATTGAAGTATTCAACAAATAATAAGCATTGTTAACTTCATATTGTAAAGCGTCGGTTTTATTAAGTACGGCTTTTGCATTTTCAAGATTTGAATTCAATCTTTTTGCTGTTGCTTCGTCAATTGTTTCATTTATGACTAAGTTTTCCGCAGTGTTAACTGCTTTTTCAAGGTCTGCCGTATCTGCCCTGCGCATGGAATTCTGCGTAAATGCTTTTATTTCAGCATAACCGAAACTGAAATCCTCATCTGCGCAGTCAAACCATTTCTCTCCCTTTTCAGTTCTGTCATAATAATAGCATTTTCCCTTTTGGTGAGTTTGATTCGATGACTTCTTATCCTGCACCGAAAAATACGAATAAACAGGGGTACGGTTATATATTACAACAGAAAAGTTATCACCCTTGTTAAGCTGAACAGTATCCGGAAGCTGTATTGTATGAACTCCGTTAAAATCTATTAAACCGTTAAATTTTGTTAAAAGCTCTCCGTCAACAGGCGAAGTATAATTATCCGAAAGCCTGTAGACAGCAACAGCATAATCCATAGCACTTCCTGTTGTTACGGAAATCTGCGTCAGATATTCGTCAGAATTTGCAGTAAAAACATTTGCCGCAATATCTGCATTGTAGTTTGCATTAAAAGTGAACTGATTTTGATATATGTTATCAAATTCTTCTGCACTTTGCATTATAAATTGAGAAAATAATGTGTTTTTTGTTTCATAAGACATCCAAAAATATCCGGCGTCGTTTGCAGAACCCCATTCATCTCCCCAACTGTTTTTGCAGAGCCATGCGCCGTCGTTTTCAGGCTGACATCCTTCGTGAAATTTTTCTTTGCTGAAATTGTCATCCCAGCCTACTATTGCAACTACATGAGATAAATCGTTGTTGTTAATTAATGCCGAACCATTATCATAATATGATACATAATCATCGGCATATTTATAATTTGACTGAAAGCACGAAAATAATGCTGTTACAGCGCCGTTTTCTATAATTTTGTCCTTAATCAGTTCTGTATCGTTGCCGAAAACGCTGTAATCTTTAAGACGGTAGTCAGAATAAAAGCGCATTGATGACGGATAACCGACTGACCAATCACCGTAAGGCATAAGTTTTTCGGGATATGTTCCGAAGCCGCTTATAAGTGAAGCCGCAATAATATATGGATTTCCTCCATTCCAACCCTTATAAGGATCGTTAATATAATCATTATTAAGCGGAGATGACGGGTCATAAAGATTGGTATGAATATACCATGAAAGTCCTGCTTCCGAAATATCAAGATCATTTATTCTTTCGCCTTCATAACCTGAGGAAAGATCAGGCTGAGAAAGAATATTTGATTCAATTGACGCTACCGCAGCAAAGTCCCAGCATAATCCTCCTCCTTGATTGCGTACTGGAGTAACCCTGTTATAATCACGCAGATCATAGCTTTTCGGTAAAACCTTATTCTCTAAACTTACATCGTTGTTAAGATAATTTATGTCAATCTCATTGTTCTGTTCATCCTTAAATACCGGAGAATTATTCTCTGTCATTATTGGATAAAAAACCTTGGTATTGATTTTGCTTTCTTTTTTAACTGCGGTAAACGGAATTGTACAAACAGCCGCTGCCAGCAGTATGAACGATAATAAAAATGATACTGTTTTCTTTAACACTCTGCTATCATCCTAAATTTATATTATAAATTACTATTTAATTAAATAAAGATGACTGCAATAAACAATCATCTTTATTTAAAATTATTCGATAATGTTTTACTTTTCGCAATTCATACACTTCATTAGGCTTTCCATCTGCGATATTCCTCGAGTCTGAGAAGAAATTATATTCTTTAATATAGGAACTAATTCAGGACAAATTTTATAGTTTAAGGCATTTTTACACATTTGTACAGCGCCTCTGTGGTGAGGTATCATTTCCCGAATAAAGTCACAGCTTATATTATTTGTAACTCTTGAGTTTCCCATTTTTGAAAACATATTCTGAAAAATTCGGCTAGTATTTTTCTGATAAGAACAAAGGTTACACCTTGAATTCTTATACATATCGCAACTGCATTTTATGGCTCTCATATTCTCTATGCTTTTTGTCTGTTCCAATATTATATTATCGGCTATTTTTTTAAGCTGAGGACTATTTGTATATTTAAGAATATTCTCAGACATTTCTATTGCAGCTTTATGATGAGGAATCATTTGAACAATAAAATTATGTGATATGCTGTCATTTAGCTGAGCCTGCGTCATACCAAGTATCATATCGCTAAGAATTCTGTTAAATACTTTTAGATATTCCTCAGAATCATCGCTTAAATTACAATACGGATTCATAATACACCTCCTATTGCAACATAGTATGCTAATATTCTTAAATAAGACACAACTAACAACTACATAAATAAGTGTATTATTACAGTATTAAATTAACAGCTAACAGCATATTATTTTTTAAAAATATTTTACGAAAATTCATCTTCTATCAAATCCAAAAGATGTATTGGACTGATTTTTAATGAATTGCATAGATTGACAAATTTTTCTGCCCTTTCATATTCAAAAAATACGTCCGGAATGTATTCAACAAGATAATATTTATCTTGTTTCAACATCCATGTTTCAATTCCGTAAACTATATATTTATCATTATCGATTAGCATAATATTCTTTCTGAAACGATAAATAAATTTCATCTCTATTTGATTTCATCCAATACATAAGATAAATTTATGTAGACACAATCTACTATTTTTTGTAAAGCATCCAATAAATAGACACCCTTTCTGTTTCAGATAAAATACTTTATTTCGGTACTGATAAAACAGTTTACATTATATCATTTTTTAAATCATCCCAAATATTAAATTTTTAATACAAAAAATATCATATCCCTCATTATTAAGTTATTTAATTATGTTTAATATAACCTTTGTAACTTAATTTTAACTCATATTTTATGATTAGCAAAGCAATTAATTACGTATATAACAATATTTTTATATTTTTAATCAAAAATAATAGATTATTTTAAATTAAAAGATAATAATTGCCTTATAAACTGAATATTGATAATAATAATACACGAAACTTGTGAAGCATAAATTTATTTGTTTAAAATATTAAACATTTATTAAACTTGCATTTGGATTTGCAATTATATTAAATAAGGTATTTAATTTATAAAGAAAAATGACTGGGCTGGCGGGATTCAAACCCAATATTTATTTAGGTTTTATCGCACAAACAGCCTATACTGTGTGATTTATGCGTTAATAAGTATAAAACTAAAGATAATATGCCCCCACTGGGACACATTACATATCCGAAAATATGGAGAGGTGTGGGGGCTCATATAAATTTTTTATTTATCTGTCTATTAATAAAAACAAGCTTTTTTGATGATTGGATAGTTAAAATATCTAATGCCTCATAAAAACAACTCATTTTATGCATTTACTCCAGCACAATCTGCAACTTGTCAATTGACTTGCCGAACGCTCCTGCATAACCGTCCTGTCCATTTGATTTTTCATTATCATACTGATACGAATAATAATTACCATTCAACCGACTTGCTCTGTATTTTGCCCTTAAATAGCCATATGTTGCAGCTACATCTGTAGGCGTTCGTAGTATATCTCTATAGCATCTATTGGTCTGCCATTACCCGCGTAACCGTTTACAGAGTCTTTTGCGTTATATCATGTTACATAGGGTAGCCACTTACCATCTATAGTATGTACTCTGTATTTTACCTTACCTTTAGAGGCTTTTATTGCAACAGCAGTTATTGCCTTACCTTTTATGCCTGCAAAATCATTAAGATTTTTAACAGTAGGCAGACATTTACCATATACTTGAGCTTGAAAATACACATCAGGTTTTGCAACTTTGCTATTTGGGCTATTTGAAGATTTATTTGTGTTTGTGGTTGTGCCGACTTTTTATATGTAATACCAAAGTAATTACATAAACCCTTGCAAATGGCTTCACCAATGTTTGTTGTGTTGTTTCTAATCCAGTCTGAGCCTGTCTTGATATCGTGGAATTCACATTCAACGTAAATTGTCAGAGCATTCGGCACATTGATTTCGTAAAGTCCTGTCTGATACGAAACGCTGTCGGCTGTTCCCGGTGAAATTGCGCCAAGTGTTTTAAGCACTGCATAGGCAACCTTTCTGCCGTTTGAGTTAAGGCAAAATACCCTTGTTCCGCCCGTTACTTTTCCGTTATAGGCATTTGTGTGAATCGGCATATGAATATCTGCCTTAAATTTGTAGCTTTCATAACAACGGCTTGTCTCCTAATTAAATTGAACTGCTTTATTTTATCTGATTTTCCTATATTCTCTGTCCACTTTATTGACTATGGTCCAAACGGCGAGTTGCAACAGATTAAGAAATAAATATTATTATGAAAAACATAGACAAGCCTTTCGGTCCATTTCCTGTGTTTCTGCTTTTTACAGGTTGCAGACGCGGAGAGGCTCTTGCTCTAACGTGGGAAGATATTGATTTAAAAACTGATACAATATATATAAATCTCTCAGTTGAAAACTTTGCAGATCCTTTTATTAAGCCTCCAAAAACAAATAAGGGAAATTGCTCTATATTGCTCTTGCCGGAACTAAAAAACACTTGCAATCAAAAAAGCACAGCTTATTATTCCCAAATCTTCAAGGCTCCTTAATGTCTGAAAATCAATATGCCAAAATGTGGGACAAATATTACAAACTATCAGGATTGAAAGAATATGATAAAAAATACAATCTGCCAAAATTAACTGCTCATTGTTTACGTCACGGATATGCAACTATTTTGTATCAAGCAAATGTTGATGTGAAAGAAGCTCAAAGATTACTTGGCCATGCGAAAGAAACAACCACTCGTGATATTTATACTCATATAACTGAACGCTCTAAAGATAAAAACGCAAAAAAGCTCAAACTTTATGTTAATGAACAATGTAAAAAAATAATTAATAATGAAAAAACCTCCTGAATTTCAGGAGCTTTTACTGTGTAATTTCTGTGTAACTTTGCATTTACTTTGCATTTAATTATATTAAATTTTATTAAATTTTATGAAACTGATTATATAATTAAAAACCTTAATTTTTTCAGTGTTCATGCGAAAAAACAGCTTATTTACTATGAAACCGTCCCTCAGTTAAAAAGGACGGTTTTTGGTGGAGCGGAAGGCTTCATGGATGAACACCCGCCCTCAAAGTATGTATCGCCGCTAAACGACGTTTCGATGTCGTCCAGCGGAATGTTCTCAATGCGCAGCGGCCTTCTGCTGGCATTGAGGATCAAAGTAAAATAATCATCGTACAGGTAAATTGAATGGACAAAAATATTGATGATTGCCCGGCGCTTATTCACATCGTCTGCGGGTAGATTGCGCACATAATCAAGAAAAGCATAGATCTGCGGCTTGGTCAGGCAGATATTCCTGTTCTGCTCGATGGAAAGCTGTTCTTTCAGTTCTTCTTTCTCTGCTTTCCGTTGATTCAGCCGTTCCGTCAGTATGGCGACCGATTGCCCCTGTTCGATGGCTCGCCAAAGATTTTCGTTGGCGACGTCTGTCTCTTGAATAGCCTTTTTCAACGCCTTTACCGAAAAGCTGTCGGGACTTTTGCTGCATTCTTCCGCTACAGTTTTTGCAATAAACGCCATATTTTCTTCGGTCAGCAGGGACAGACATTTTGCCACGACACGGTCTTCGATCAGCTGCTTTGAAATGATCTTCTTTTTGCATTTTTTCTTTCTGGAATTTTTGCAGTTATAATAGTGATATTGCCGCCCCAGCTTTCCCGTACCGCCGTACCCGACCATCATCTCTTTGCAGTAGCCGCAAAACAGCTTCGTAGTCAAAAGGTATTCGCCTTCTCCGTGCGTGCGAGCAGGGGCGGATTTGTTTTTGTTCAAAATCGACTGTACCCGATAGAACAGATCGTCGTCTAAAATCCTCGGCATCCCTCCGGGCGTTTCCTGCCCCTTATACAAATACACGCCGATATATCGTTTGTTGCTCAAAAGCCGGCTGAGGCTGTTGTTGCTGAACTCCTTGCCCAGCGAGGTTTTCACCTTTCGCCGCTGCAAGTCCCGTATGATCTCCGTTTTTGTTTCCCCTGCGGCATACCGTTCGTAAATCTCTCTGACGATGGCGGCTTCGTTTTCATCCACATAAAAGCGCCGGTCGGAATCGACCTTGAATCCAAGCCCCGGATTGCTGCCGTTGGACAGGCATTTTTCCGCATTGATCGCCATGCCTCGGTTGATTTTTAGAGAAAGCTCGGCTGAATAGTATTCCGCCATGCTTTCCAGAACGCCCTCGAACAAAATGCCTGATGGGTCGTTGGCGATATTCTCCTTGGCTGAGATGACCCGCACACCGTTTTTCTTTAATTTGGATTTGTTGATGGCGCTGTCATAACGGTTTTGGGCAAAGCGGTCAAGTTGATAAACCAGCACGCCTTCAAAAGTATGTTTTTCGCTGTCGGCGATCATACGCTGAAACTCCAGCCGATTGTCTGTTGTTCCGCTTTGCGCCCGGTAATATATTCGCCGACGACGGTATATCCGTTACTTTGGGCGTATTCGTAACAAACCTTCAGTTGCCCTTCAATGGACTGCTCCGTCTGACCGTGGCTCGAAAACCGAGCATAGATGACTACGTTCATTTTCATTCCTCCATTTTCTTGATTATAGTTCGTTCGTATGTGAAAGTCATATGTATGGAAAGCAGTCGAACGTGTCGATTGCTTTCCGCTGGATTCAGGCGGCGTATTCGGGATGCCACTTGAGCCATGCCTCATAATAGGCTTTGCCCTCTTCGGATTCGTAAAATTTGCGGATCTCCGGGACAAGAAATTTTGCAAACGAGGTCAGCAGTTCTTCCGAAATCTGTACCTCGTTATCACAGACTTTCATATCCTTCTCCATAGGCGTGCCCCTTTACCGTGAATCCCGATTCCGCTGGCGAACGAGAAACTTACGGTAATGCTCGCAGGCTTTGAGAACGAAATCCTCCGCCTGTTTCGGATTGGCGTTCGGGACATACTTGCGGATCCGTTCCATCGGCAGTTTGAACATCTCCCGCTGGTTCGCTTTTTCTTCCCGCATAATGTCCTCTATGACCGCATCGGTGAGCAGTCCGTCCCGATCTGCCTTATGGAACCGAAACGCCTGCGAATAAGATGGGGTGTAGTCGTTGATTTCACATTGCTCTAAAATCGCTTTCTTCGCCCACGGTTCCAGATACGAAAGTTCCACGCCCACGGACAGCGCCATTTTTCCCTCGTCCATTTTGTCGAGGAATTCGGGAATCAGGTAGGTCAGGCGGATATAGCGTTTTATGATGTCCTTGCTCGTGCCTACCTCCTCGGCAATCTGTTCGGTTGCCAACTTCGGTGCAAGTTGCTCCGAAGTTAAATCCGAACGGTATCCTCTATGATAGAGTGCTTCTGCCTTCATTCTGTACGCAAACGCCTTTTCGCTTGGCAGGATATGCTCCCGGTGAAGGTTGCTGTCTACAAGCAAAATGGCGGCGGCGTCCCGGTCGATGGCATAAATCAAGGCAGGTACTGTTTCCAGCCCTGCCTTCTGAGCCGCATAAAGCCTGCGGTGCCCGCTTATGATCTCGTATTCGTCTGTGTTCTCTATCGATCGGACGATCAGCGGAGAAAGGATTCCGTTTTGACGGATACTCTCCGCAAGGTTCTCCATTTCTTCGTTGTCCCGTACCTGATACGGATTTTCCTCAAAGGGACGTAACTTTTCGACCGGAAGATTTTCCGGCCTGTTCAATTTATCGTTCATCGTTCAATACCTAGTTCTTTCTTTATCATCAAGTTATTGTGTTTCATTTCGATTTGCCGTTCTGCATCGAGAAGCTCCCGAATCCTCGGAATATGCTCCTCGATGCGTTTGGCAATCTGCAATTCTTTTCGTAACGGCGTGATCTGCCGTGTAATTACCTTTGCCCGCTCCTTCAAAGCGGTATCTTCTTCCGGCGATTTCACCCGCCGTAATTTCAACCGCAGGGTGTACCGCTCCTTTTCCAGTGCGGCGATTCTGGCTGAAAGGTTCTCCTGAAACAGCAAAAGCTCCTTTGGCGACTGAATATCGTTATCGCAAAGGAGCTTGTATTCCTCCAAATATTGATCCAGCTTTTTCACCTCCGCCCGCATCATCGGGGACAGCGGACGATTTGGCTGCTGTTCGATGTTGTTGCCGGTGCAGAGTTTCAGCAGTTCTATGAAGATTTGAAACAGCAGCGTCACCGTGTCCATTCGCTGCGCCTTGCGGTATTCGTATTCGAGGGACAGCAGTGGCTTACGTTTCCATTCGGGATAGACAACAAAAAACAGTTCCGGCTTTCGCTGATTTTCAAGCAGTTTTTCCCGGACACGCTCTCTTGAGTATTCTTCTCCGAGGCTATCAATACGGATGGCTCTTTGCCACCCGTCGGTTGTTACGGACGGGTGTTCATAGCGAAAATCCCGTTCCAACCGGTAGCCGAGAGATTTCAGATAGTATTCAAGGCTCTTGTAGCTGGAACACTTCGAGAGTGCCTCGTCCATATCTTTCCACAGTTGTCCCCGGTGGGTGAGCCTGCCGGATTTCTCCGCCCAATACGCTTTTTTGTTGCCGTAGAAATGGGTAAAGGGAATGACGGACTTTTCGTGTTCCCGACAGACGGCGTCGGAGATCTCCCACAGCCGAATATGGTCACGGATATGATTTTCAAACTTCCGGCCGGTCTGAAGGGACACCGAATTGATGACAAAGTGGTTGTGCAGATTGTCCGTGTTCAGGTGGGTGGTAACGACAACTTCGTATTCCTTACCCCACATCCGCCGTGCGGTTTCCACGCCGATTTTGTGGGCTTCTTCCGGCGTGACCTCGCCGGTGACAAAGCTCTGATACCCGTGGTACGCCACATTACCGCCGAGCTTTCCAAACCGGCGTTTGGTCGCCATCATGCACTGGTAAGCCCGCTGTTTTGGGCAGTTGATTCCCGTGACATACATGGTTTGGTCGGTCTTTTCGTCGTTCTCCACATAGCGGAGCGCATCCCAAAGATCTTCGTCCAAGAATCGTTTGTCGGTGGTTTTGTCGGGATTTTCGGCGTAGTCGATGACCTCTTTTAATCGAGACTTGACGGGCCAGAATCCGGTGCTTGCCACGCTGCCACCTCCCGCACGATTTCTTTTCTTGTCTGCTTCGGCGTGTCGATCAGTTCTGCATAGATTTCATCAAACAGCTTCAGCGCAGCCGCTTCGGTTTCGGGAGAGATCTCCCGGTTCAAAAGCTCGCACAGCTTGCCGTAGAAATCAAAAAAGGCGTCGGGCTGCACCGCTTTCGGCTCATAGCCCAGCGCCCGCTTGACCACATATTCGCTGACGGACAGACCGCACGCTTTGGCGATCCGGCAGACGATTTCCTTTTCCTTCGGCTTGACCCGAATCTCGATCCGGGCAAGTTTTTCTTTTTCGTTTCGGTTCATAAAATCAATCCTTTCATAATGGGGTATTCGGGGCTATGCCCCTAAAGGGGAACAGACGGCGTTTCCGCCGTCTGTTCAAGTTGGAACTTGCCGTACAAGTTCCCTGCTTGTTACGGTGTAAGACGCACACCATCCAGAAGCTGACAGTTGCCGTCCCCATCGCAGTTGGCACACAGCTTTAGCACCAACCGATGAACGGCGGCAGACTGCCTCGGCGTCAGTTTCCATATCATTTGGTTTTTCGCTCCTTTCCGTTTTCGGGCAGAAAAAAGCCGCCAGTTTCCCGACGGCTTTGCCCGTGTATTTCGTGGGGGTTTTGCTCCCTCTATTTTATAAAATGTAGGAAAAAGCAGAAATTAAATGAAATAGCGTAACAGAACAAAATAGAAAAGCGAAACAGGATGAACTCCTTGATTTATCGCCATTTTTATGGTATAATTGTCTAAATTACAATCATGGGAAACTAAAACGATAATTAATAATTTCAAATCTTCTGCAATTAAGGAGGCGAGTATATGAATCCGTTTCTTACGGCGGAGTATCGGGACGGGAGGGTTCGGATCGGTGGAAAGTCTTATGCAGCGGGCGCTTATGCCGTCTATCTGCTGAATCAGTATTACAAAAACGATACCGCCGCAAGGCTCAGCGTGTATAAGCGGCACGGCTGGAATGTGATGGAGCAACTGTCCACTGGATACCTAAATGAGGGCGATTTCGTCGGCGCAAAAGACGAGATCGGACATATCCTCGATACGCTGCCCAATCTCAAACCCTTTGACCTGCTGGATATTTCCGCCGAGCGAAACAGAATAGCCGGACTGTTCTCACAGAACAGCTTTGAGTTGCTTACGGATTACTTCCGCCGCCGCTCTGCCGTGGAAAGCCGACCGCAAAATGAGTTGGATTTGAGCTTTCTTCCCCCGGAATATGACAATAACATCTTCAAGAGCGCAACAAAACGGATAGAAGATATTTCGGATACCCTTTCGTTCTACAATGCCATTTCCGATGATCTGCAAACGGCGCACAGACAGTTGGTTGAATTTGCAGGCAGGATTGAGGAAGCAGCCCGGCTGGACGAGGTACACCTCCTGCCGGTTGCGCTGGAGGTGTTCGGTTCTGCCGCATTTCCCGTCCGCACGGAATATGTGCCCCAGCAAAAGAACGCAAAAAGCCCCGCCGCCGTGGTTGCTCGGAAACTGTACTTTGACCGATATTACAGCTTTGTGGTGACCAATTTTTTTGAAGGGCTGCACTTCGGGCATTATCCGAGACAGTGTGAAATCTGCAAAAGCTATTTTCTGATGACCTCCGCCCGCCGACAACAGTATTGCAACGGAATCGCTCCCTATGAAGTCCGTGGCAGGAAGATTACCTGCCGGAAGTACGCCGCAAGCATTCACCGCAAGGAGCTTGCCGCCGCAGACCCGGTTATCGACCTTTACAACCGCCGCTGTGCTGCCATTCGTGTGGAAAAAGGCAGGAAGACCATTCCACCGGAATTTGCAAGGGCGGCAAAGGCGCTGGCAAAGGAATACAAACTGCGTGCCAAACAGGATGCAGAATATGCGAAGAAACAGTATCTTTTGGATATGAGCCGGGAGCGGCTCTATGCCGAGGCAGACAAGCGTTTGAAATAACCTGTATTTTCCCGGAGAGGAGGCGGATGCCGTGATGGAATGGGAAGAAGAATTTTCGATGTACCGTATCACCCCGGCACCGCCGAGGGAAAACAACTTACAGAACTATATTGACCAATACTTTTCCAAAAACGATGAAATGTATTTTAAGTGGTTTCTCCATTACTACGAGCGCACGGTAAACGAGAAAGTAATAACCGTCGTGCGGGATTATGCGATGGTGGGGCATTTCTCCGACATCAAGCAGGCATATATCTTGGGCATGGTAAAGGCGCTGCAAGCATACGACCCAAGCCGTGGCGTTCCTTTTATCGTATACAAAGAGTACGACGCCATGCGGGAAATCTATGATTATCTGCGAACGGCAAAAGCGCAGATTTCCATACCGAATAATGACGAATACCGCCTTTTACGGAAAATCATGCGATTGTACGCAGAACACGAAAACAAATACGACGAGGATACCATTCGGAACGTAGCCGGGCAGATTGGTACATCTGAAAAGAGCGTCCGGGAGATGATACAGTCCGGACTGCGCTTGACGCAGTTTGTGGACTATTATCAGTCCTATGCCGATGAGGAATCCGAAGAAACACGGGAGGAAGTCGCCTCTGACGGTTCCTCCGAAACGGAAACGCTGTTTTTTCGACTGGAACGGGCAAATGCGGTGATGGACGTCTTTGAGCATTTGGATTACCGGGAACGGGCGATCGTTTCGGCGCATCTCGGATTTTGCATGGAGTGCTATTCCACGAAAAATAAAGGCGAACCGTTTATCGACATTGCCATCGACCACGGACTGTCCTCTCCCAACACCGCAGACAAAACCTTTCGTCGGGCTCTTGCAAAAATGAAAGAGGAACTAAAGAAGCACCAAATATATCAGGCGTAAAAATATCTGTTATCCGGACGGAATGTTCGAGCATGAATGCCCAAACAGTTAAGGTTCCACTAAGGTAGCAGAGTATAATAAAAGTGGAGGTGAATCCGGTGAAGCTTTTATATGCAGAAGATGAAAAAAGTATGGCGGAAGCCGTGACCGATATTTTGCAGTATCATAAATTCATTGTGGATACGGTGTATAACGGAAACGACGCCTATAATTACGCAATTTCGGAACAGTATGACGGGATCATCCTTGACATTATGATGCCGGGTCTAAACGGCATTGAAGTGCTGACAAAATTGAGACATGCCGGGAACAAAACGCCGATTTTACTGCTGACGGCCAAAGCTGAGGTGGAAGACCGTGTAGCGGGATTGGACGCTGGCGCAGACGACTATCTGCCGAAGCCTTTCAGCATGAAGGAGCTGCTGGCACGGGTGCGTGCCATGCTCCGACGCAGGGAAACCTTTACTCCGGATGTGCTGACTTTTGGAAATATCTCACTGAATATGCAGAGCTTCGAGCTGTCCGGCCCGGAGCAGAGCATGGTGCTGCCCAAATTAGAATATCAGATCATGGAGCTGCTTATGCTCAACCACGGAATCTATCTCTCCACAGAAGATATTCTGACAAAGGTTTGGGGATATGACACTGAAGCGGATATCGGAATCGTATGGGTCTACCTCTCCTATCTGCGTCGGCGGCTTGGCAGCCTTCATGCCAATATTGAGATTCGTGCGAAGCGGGGCATCGGATACACCCTGGAGGTCGTATCATGATTAAGACGCTGCAAAAGAGATTTATTTTCTCGGCGATGCTTGCCGTCAGCATTCTGTTGATCGTTCTCCTCGGCGCAATCAATGTCGGAAATATCCTTCTGTCCGAGCGGCAAAGCCGACAAACGGTCGATATGCTTCTGAATGAAGAACGCAGGGTGCAGCCGCCGCCGAGAGAAGAACGCCCGCGGGATTTTTTGGATCTGCCGATGGATGCCAATACCAAAATGTCCGCTGTTTATTTTACCGTTCAGGTGGGAGCGGATCACACGATTTTCGACATCAACACCGAGCGGATTGCGGATATTTCCGATGAGGATGCCGCAAATCTTTGCAGGCAGGCAATGGAGCAGAATAAGTCAGAGGGAAAAATCCAAAGCTTCCTCTTTCGTGCCGCCGAAAATCAGAGAGACGGCAGCCGTACTTACCTGTTTCTGGATACCACCATGCAGCAGCGCTCCATTCTTCGGGTCGCATTCTTTTCCCTCACTGCCGGACTTTTGTGTTTTGCCGCCATGCTCCTTCTGGTCATCCTGATCTCGAAAAAGGCGATTCGTCCCATTGCGGAAAACATCGAGCGTCAAAAGCAATTCGTCACCGACGCCGGACACGAAATCAAAACGCCGCTTGCCATTATCCTTGCTAATGCGGAGGCGATGGAGCTGTATCAGGGAGAAAATAAATGGCTGAAAAACATTCGGGAACAGACCGTCCGACTGAATGGCCTGATGCAGAATCTTTTAGCCCTTGCCAAGGCGGACGAAAATCAAAACCTGATGCACATGGAAGACATCTCCTTTTCATCGGAAATTTCGGAGACGCTGGAAGCCTTTTCTGAGCCGATGCAGCAAAAAGCGCTCAAGCTGTCGGTGCAGATCGAACCGAACCTCTCTGTGCGAGCAGATCGGGAACAAATCCGGCGACTGTTCTCCGTTTTGTTAGACAATGCAGTGAAATATTCTCCGCCCGAAGGAGAGCTTCTGATTTTCTGTCAGTGTGACGGGAAGAAAATCAACTTTACCGTTCAGAATCAATGTGAGAATCTGCCCGATTGTCCGCCTGAAAAACTCTTTGACCGTTTCTACCGTAGCGACGCTGCCCGAACACGGGAAACGGGCGGCTACGGAATCGGGCTTTCAATCGCCAAAACCATTGTGGAATCACATGGAGGAACGATTCACGCTGCCTACGTTCCGCCGAATCAAATCGCCTTTACTGCAACATTTCTGCAAAGCGCAAAAAAGTCTGCAAATTAGCAGACTTTTTTTGTTAGCGCTAAGGTTGTGCTAAGGTTTGCGTCGTATTCTAATCTTGAAAGGAGGCGGTATAATGGACTTTCGTCATGAATGGAAAATAGAAATCAATACGGCAGATCTTCTGTCATTGCGCAGCCGGCTCCGAGTTCTTATGGAACCGGATGAACATACCGTAAACGGCAGGTATCTCATTCGCAGTCTGTACTTTGACACCCCGGAAGACCGGGCGTTACGGGAGAAGATCGACGGCGTGAACCGACGGGAGAAATTCCGTATCCGCTATTACAACGGCGACACTGGCTTTTTGAGCTTGGAGAAAAAGAGCAAGCTGAATGGTCTTTGTAATAAGCAGACCGTACAGATAACGATCGAACAGGCACAGGCGCTTGCCGGCGGAAGCATTCCGCAAACCCAGCAGAACGCGCCGCCGCTTTTGCAGGAACTATGTTATAAAATGAAAAATGAGAGATTGAAGCCAAAGGCCGTCGTGGACTATATTCGAGAGCCGTTCATCTACCGACCGGGCAATGTCCGGGTTACCTTTGATTATGGAATCCGCACCGGTCTGCGGTGTGCCGATTTCCTAAATCCTAGCCTTGTGACAGTTCCGGCAGGCGAAGCCCCGGTCTTGATGGAAGTGAAGTGGGACGCATTCCTCCCGGACGTGATTCGGGACGCTGTTCAGATGACCGGGCGCAGAGCGTCCGCCTTCTCAAAATACGCTCAGTGCCGTATTTACGGCTAATCAACGCAGAAAGGAATCAAAACTATGACATTCAGTGATATTTTCAAATCCAGCTTTTTAGAGAACATTTCCAGTGTGAGCATCCTCGATATGGCGCTTGCACTAATTTTAGCCTTCGGCCTCGGTATCTTCATTTTCCTGATCTATAAAAAGACCTATAACGGCGTGATGTACTCGTCCTCCTTTGGGGTCACGCTGATTGCGCTCACCATGATCACCACGGTCGTGATTCTCGCCGTAACCTCTAATGTGGTTCTCTCCCTCGGTATGGTCGGTGCGCTGTCCATCGTCCGTTTCCGTACAGCAATCAAGGAACCGCTGGATATCGCGTTCCTGTTTTGGTCGATTGCCGTGGGCATTGTCCTTGCGGCAGGCATGATCCCTCTGGCGGTGATCGGCAGCGTCATCATTGGCCTGATCCTGCTGGTCTTTGTCAATCGGAAGTCTCACAGCAATCCCTATATTGTGGTGCTGCAATGCGCAAATCATGAGAGCGAGCAGGCGGCAAAGGCGTATCTGGAGAAACGAACCAATCGCTGCGTTGTAAAAAGCAAGACGGCACAAAAGGGCAGCATCGAACTAAATCTGGAGATCCGTCTGAAGGATGACAATACGGATTTTATCAACGAACTTTCCGAAATGAACGGCGTGTCAAGCGCAGTACTCGTGAGCTATAACGGGGAGTACATGGGATAAGGAGGGGGGTCTTATGGCAACACATAAGCACATCGATGCGATTTGCATCGCAATCACCGTGTTTACACTGCTCCTGACGATCCTGTTTATGAACGGAAAAGCGCTCGGCATTCAGGCAGTTGCAAGCGAAGAAGACAGTGACGCCATGTTCACAGCAAACGATCTGGATGCTGATTGGGACACCGCAGGCGCGACAAAGATCACCCTTTCGGATGAAGGCAGTACGGTGAGCGGCAACGGCGCTTACGTCTATGACGGGGACATTCATATCGTCTATGCGGGGAAATATGTGCTTTCCGGGAAATTGACAAACGGCTCGGTCATCGTCGAAGCGGACGGCGACGATAAGATATGGCTGATGCTGGACGGTGTAACCATTCACTGTGAGGATGATGCCGCCATCCGTGTAGAACAAGCGGGCAAGGTGTTTTTAACCTTGCAGGACGGCACCGAGAACACTCTGTCTTCCGGCTCTGCTTACAGCGAGGAAGCAGTTTCCGCCAATGTGGACGGAGCAATCTACTCCAGAGACGATTTGACCATTAACGGAACCGGTTCGCTTAAGGTAACGACGGAATATCAGCATGGGATCGTGTGCAACGATAATTTCGTCATGACAGGCGGTACACTTAATGTAACCGCCATACAGGATGCAATCCATGCCAATGACAGTGTGCGTATTAAAGACGCCGATCTCACGCTTTCCGCAGGCGACGACGGGATTACGGCCTCCAATGACGAGGAAACGTCTTTTCTCTATGTGGAATCAGGTAACATCACTATCCCATCCTGTTATGAGGGGCTGGAAGCGGTGCAAATTACCGTTGCCGGGGGAACACTGGATATTGCCGCTACGGACGATGGACTCAACGCTAACGGTTACAGCGGAAACTCTGTGATCAACATTACCGGCGGAGAGATTACCGTCACAGTGGAAAACGGCCGGGATGCGGACGGGATTGACTCCAATAAGGATATCTATATCAGCGGCGGAAAGCTCCTCGTCAGTGTCAGCGACAGCGGTGGAAGCTGCGCCATCGACTACGGCAGTGAAAATGGCGGCAAATGTGAGATCAGCGGCGGAACGGTCCTCGCCTGCGGGAGCAGTGGCATGGCGGAAGGATTTGATTCGACTTCCACGCAGGGCTTTCTGATACAGACCACTTCGGCGGCAGCCGGGACGACCGTAACGGTCAAAGATGCCGACGGAAATGAGCTCATTTCAGAGAATGTCCCGTGCAGCTTTTCTTCCGTCCTTGTCAGCACGCCGGAAATGAAGATCGGAGATACCTGTACGCTGATCGTCTGCGATACCGAAACAGAAATGACCATTGATAATGCTTCAAACGGCGGTGGCTTCGGCGGTTTCGGTGGCAGAGGAATGCCCGTCGGAAACGGTTTTGGCGGCGGACAGATGCCGGATCGAGGCGGTTTCGGCAGGAACGGAGGAGCGTTTGACGGTGGTATGGGCGATGAAACACAAGACAGTGAAAGCACGCAGAATGGCAGCAAGCTGTCGACGACCGCTACTACGCCGGTAATCAGTCTGTTGAGCACTGCGGGAAATGAAAGTCAGAATGAAAATGCGACAGGTGAAACCGCTCCATCTGACGCACAAAACGGGGATACGCCTCCGGAGTTTCCCGGAAACGGCAAAGCAGATAGTATGCAGCCGCCGGAAATGCCAAACGGCGCGGATGGAAACACGACGCCTCCCGACCTGCCGCAGGAAAATATGCCGGACTCTTCACAAAATGGTGATGCCGATGACGGAACACAACCGGGCTTTCCGCAGAACGGCGGAGTCTTTGGCGAACGGATAAACGGCGGAAATACGCAAAACCAAAACGGGAATATAGGAAGGCAAGAAAACGCTACTCAACCTGCAAATACAGGAACGCCCATTTCATCGGAACAGCTCCTTCTGTTGGGAATTTCATCGGCTGCTCTGCTATGCGGATGTATAATCGCATTCCTCTATAAGCGAAGAGACTGAGGAACGGAGTTTATCAATCGAAACGGCGGCGGGAATTACTTCCTGCCGCCGTTTTGCATTAGTTGAAAATCAAATCGTTATGAACGATTTCCATTGCCTGATTTCGGATGTTATTAATCTTCCCAATCCACGCCATCTGATCTTGTGCTTTGAGCTTTTCCGTCACACCTTCCTGTTCTGCAATCTGTTTTACCAGCCGAGAAAACAGTTCCTCTGCCTGCCGGTCGATGTCGGTAAGGTAGCTGTTCAGCTTGCCATCGGTGAGTAGGCTGTAATACAGAATACGGTGATGCTCTTTCAAATACCGTCCGTGCCGCTGTCCCCATATTCCAATGGGCTGTTCTTCCTCGGTGGATACAGTCAGGCAAGGGAGCAGATAGTCGCCCTGCTGTTCGTACTTCCCGCCCATTTGCTCAAAGATTGATTTTTCCATAGAGACAACCTCCTTGTATTTTGATGATCCCATTTTACAAGGAAGCCTACGTTTTAACGAATGTGCAGATAAACAAAACCGCCGCCTCAGAGTTTCCTCTAAGACGGCGGTTTTCTGTTTGGCATCAGAGCAGCACCTTCACGGCAAATCCGCCGCTGAAATAATAGGTGTTCGTCCAATACCCCATTGTCTCTTGTGTACGAAAAAGATGCTTTTGCTGTTTTACTGAGGGAAGTTGAACTTGTGTAAAAATACAATTATACTTTTTCTAAAATACTTATAAAAAGATTGTCATCGTATAAACACACTGCATATTCCCTTATTATTCATTTATTTTATGAATGATAATAAGTTCTTCAATATTCCAATTGTTTTACCGGCTTTGGCATTATTATTTTGTAATACCCCTCTTTTTTAGGATTTTCTTCGTAATTATAAATCAAACCTTTTTCCTTAAAGGCTGTCAGAAGTTTTTCGTTTTCATCATTGATTTCAAACTTTGGTCTACTGTGTGTATCAAATATTTTAATATAGTTAATTAAATCAAGCACAGTAAGGATCTCTTTTATATAATCATCATTAAGATTAGCCAGCATTGCTATTAAAAGATCAATTTTTGTATCCCTGTCCAAGCGGTCTGAATGGATAAGATCATTTTTAAGTTTCTCTGAAACTGTCTCTGGATTGTCGATTATACTTATAATATTCCTTATCGCAAAATCAAATATTCTCTGTTGAATAGAATCATCCCATTGCTCAAATGATATAAATAAACTATCCAAATCAGACTCCATAAAATTATTATTGAGAATATACAGGCATACTGCGTCGGAATAATTCATTCCAATTATAGAAATTTTATCATCTGAAAATTCAAGTAATTTAATTTTGAGTTCATCACTAATATCCCAAGTAATTATTTCTAATAGTTCGTCTTGATCAAATAAGTCGCTATCCATTATCTCTATATATTTGTTAATGTTTTTCTTAATGAAATAAAAAAGCTGACCCATATAATTTTTGCGCATAAATGTCAAATTCCCAGCATTCATTTTTATAATATTTGTATCAATAAGGATAATTATCTTATCATCTGCAATATTATTAACATTAAAGTTCGTATAATAAAAGTCTAATGATGTTAATATCTGTTCATACTTTAAATTTTCAATAGAATTACATACAACTACACAATCAAATAACGCTTCTTTTGCTTCGCTATCATATTCTGTTTTTGAAAAATCTAAATCAATATTACATTTATTGATATAAGAAACTATACTTTTGTCAAGTGATTTGACGGCTTCAAAATAATCAACAATATTTTGTTCAGAGTATAATACTATATCTGTATCCATTAACAATGACCACAAGGAAATATCCGTAATTTCTTTTATGAAGGTAATAGTTGTCTGTAAAGCATTGATATAGGAATGTTTCAGTTCAATAGTAATATCTAAATTATTCAATACAGTAACAGCAACATTTTCATCATCGTTAATAATCCCTTTGCTCATCTGCAAAATAACATCAAAGTACTTATTGATATTACTATTGACATATTGAGTTATCATAGAATCAGGGCTTGAAAATAGAAGCGTGTAATTCTTATGTAAAATGTCTTCATCATTTATTATTCCTAAAATTTCTTTTTGCATTAGTTGTATATTTTCAGAGTTGATCTCGTATAAAGATTCCTCATATATAGCACGAAATAAATCTATATTTATTACATCATAGTCAAAGCCGATAAAGCATACTCCAAGGAAGTTGAATCCATGGATTAGTTTGTCTATATCAGGATCTTCTATTGCAAGATAATCACGTGAATTGGAAATATAGTGACAAAGTAGATTATCCTTATTGACTAGTTGAATAGTAGTATCATCAGAATAATAAAGCGAACAAATCGAATATCTACGTATCTGTTTTTCAGTTAGAGACTTTTCAGAAAGTGCCGTTACAAATATTTCTGGCCATCTCATATTAAGATATTTAATATATGTAGGCAATTCAGTTGTTGCATCAAAGTAAGCCCCTATAAACTTAAAGTTTTTTGTATCTTTAAGTTGATCAATGTATTTTTCAAGATATTCAACAGGAGATAAAGTATGTAGTAAATATGTGAGTAAGTCAAAATTAAGTATTTCTTCTTGATCAAAATCTACTAATCTGAGTCGAGAAAGAACCAACTCGGGATTTTTTAATTGGTATGTGTATTCTTTTGATTTTTTATCAGTAACACTACGTAGAAATATCTTATCTATACGACTAAGACTATTTTCGTAAAAATAGGACATATAATCAGCATAAGTCTCATCAATATATCCATTTCGAATAAGGTATTTTAAAAGTTTAAAATATTCACTGCTTTTTATATCATTAAATTCTGTTTTTACCCCAATTCCGTTTGTACTTGTAATACTGAATATTCTGTTTATATTATCACGAGTAATGATTTTATGGAGTTGTTTACTTTTTACCGAGATTATTTCTCGCTCTAAATTACAAATTTCGTCTTCCAATTGAGAAATCTTGCCATTAATTTTATCTTCCAGTATTTTTCTACGAAAATTATATTCATTCAAATTATCTCCACGTAATTGATGCATTATAAAATCAGATAAATCCTTATCATTTTTATGCGACCAACTATAATTATTCAGGTATTTATCCGCAATAGCAGCATTCAACTCCCTTATAGAAATGAGATGTTCATTTTTAGCCAAATCTATTTTATGCTGGTTTTCATTGATTCTCTTTTGTAACTCTAATGTTTCTTCGTTAATAAACTCATCCTTATTGTCAAATATTGTATATACAAATCCCTTATTTAACTGTAAATCAGCAAAATCACATGGAAATAAATTTTTATATACGATAATCGCAATCATTTTGTTGCAGTCAAGTTCCGTAATATTAATCCTGTTATAGTAAATCAAAAACTCATTATAGATGTTTTTCAAAATACGCATATCATCAATATATAGCGACAGTCCCTGTAAGAAACTATCATCAAATTCTTTTAATACCCCACTTTTTTCGAAAAGAGAAATAATTCGATCATAAGAATTAGAACTATCTACGACTGGAACGATTGGTAATATAAAGTCAAAAAATTTCGTCCTGTCTTTTGAAAGAAAAATGTCGTCACGCAATAAATAGAAAAAGCGGAGAATCTTTTTATTTTCTTTTTGAAGTTGGATATTAGCAAGCGTATTCACTTCACGAAGACGCCCAAAAATACTATTTGTATTAAACCGATCCATATCTTCAAAAACAATGACGTCAGCATCTGCATTTTCAAAAAGGTATAGCACTTCATTGAGATATTTATCAAAATAAGAGTCATTGCTTTCTTCAAAAATTTCAATCTCATTACCTTTCAAACTAATCTTGCGAAAAACATTTTTGTACTTTTGAATTTTTATTAATCCATATATAATTAAGAACAATAATACTATTATAATAATACCATCAATCATCAAAGCGTATTGATTTACAGATAGTGATAATATTGTCTTCAACCAGTTATTAGGCAAATCAGACACATAATCTTTCCAAAAATCAAAGAAAAGAAAGTAGATGAATGTAATCAAAAGAAAAACAGTTTGAACGGTCATTTTTATGATGCTTTTATATTTAATCGTTTTCTTTACTCTAAAATTGGTCTGTGGAATATTATCTGAAGGAATTTGGTGTATCAGTTGATTTAGGATTTTACCTTCTAATTCAGATTCCACTACATCAGTTTTTTCTTTTGGATTCAGAGATTGAAAATGTGAAAGAGAAATATGCAGAAAGCTTAAATCAGTATGCCTTTTCTTATATGATGCTAAAACACTACTTTTGCCAGCACTGTATGGACCAGAAATAGCTACATTTTTAATATCAGAATTCTCAAAGACATAGTTTATTGCATCTTCATAAACATTTAAATTAATATCGTCTGTTGGCGTTAGCCGTTCAAATCTATATTTGCTTTCTTCCATATTTACACATCCTTTTTAATAATCCTTGCAGAACAAAATGTCAACAATATAGAACAATTTTAGTATTTGTATTATTTAATAATTTTTTAAGTGATTATACTCAATTAATAATATTAAAAATCCCAAACTAGCAATCAAAGTACAACACCAAACGAATTAACAATTTCCATAAACTTTTCACAATAGTTTTTTTGTAATATATGACTATTGGGATTTGTCTCATAATTTATAGCTTTGACCCCAGGAATACTATAATACTTTGTTCCTGTTGTGTATTCCTCGTCTTTGAGAGTTGAAGATAGAATAATTTGCAAGCCTGTTTTTTTATATTCCTCAATCATCGTATTTTCCTTTTTGGTTGAAAGTTCACCTTTTCTAAAACAGTCCATAATAATAGGAAAGTCATATTTAAAATGCCAAAAAATCGCAAGTGTTCTGCTAAAATAGTATTCTTGTTCTTCACTTCCAGAAAAAGTCATATTTCTTGTGGCAAAAAAGTCCTTATACTCTTGTGTCCCATCAGGGTCTACGAGTTTATAAAAAGCATTCATACTTGATATAATGTTATTTTTCACCTCTACCTGCTTATCAGTATTAATTTCTTGCCTTTTTTGCTCAATCTCTATTTCAGTTTCCAACATATCCTTTTTCTCATATAAATCAGATAGAATCTTTTCATCTTCATTACATGTTCTAATTGTATCCGAATATATAAGAATATTCGACATTGATACAGGCATTTTTTGTATTAGTTGATTAAGAGCTGTTTGTTTTTGACTAATTGTTTGTTGTAATTCTGTAATTTGTGAAGAATAAAGTGTTATAGAATCCGAAATTGATTTAATGATATTTTTTCTAACCAAATCGTTTGTTAATTCAAAACTTATGTCTCCGCTCGAATATGTTATGTTTCTGCTACCACAATCTTGACAATGAATTTCTCCAGTTTTAAGTTGCGTATTCAAAGAGTTTAATTCAGTAATTAATGCTTCCAATTTTACCTTTCTATTTGTCAGTCTTGAACGTTTTCGTTGCATAGTAGATATTGCATCATTAAGTGATTGTAAATCTTTTCTCTCTTTTTCTATGTTCTCTCGAGCAGCGGCGCTAGAAATAGTATTTGCTATTTCAGGATGTTCTCTATAAAAAGTTAACCGTTTACTTAAATTTTCAATTTGTGCTTTACATTTTCGAAGTTCGTTTCGTAATTCTTTTAACTTTTCAATTGAATCCGTTAAAGTAAGGCACTCAGACAAAGAATATATCATATTCGCAAAATCTTGTTTATTGTAGTAACTCGAGTTAATAACATTTGACGGATTTCTCCGATCTTGTCCCACAAAAAAGAGCTGATAAAACAACGAAAGATCTACTAATTTTTGAAAACTATCTTTTATAATATAAGGTAGTTTAAATACATTATCAGTAATATAATATTTTAAATCAGATATATCATCAGTTATGTAAATATCTTGATTACTTTTTATTGTGATGCTATTATTCTTTCGCAAAAATTCATAAATATTTCCATTATGTTCTAGGCTTGTATAAAAATAATAGGATTTATAATCAAATCCACTTGGGAAAATCGGATCATTGCCCAAAGCATACATAAGTCCCTGAAAAACAATTGTTTTTCCCTTGTTGTTATCATTACTGAATATTATGTTTACACCGTCTGTAAAACGGTCTTCTATAAATGCTTCATTTTTATTTCCGCATCCTGTTTTAAGAATTTTCATTTTTTATTCCCTCCTTAACTAATGCAATAAAATAGAGCAACGAAATATCATCTAATGTAAATACGCTTTTTTTCAAATTAGTATCTATTAAATCAGCAACACCTCGAATAGTTGCCTTTGGATTTTGAATTATGAATATCATTATTTTCTCCAAAAGATGCCAGAAAGGTTTTTTATTATTTTTATTAAATAGAGTTCTACTAATTTTTGATTGACAATCTTGAATTAGATCAATAATATCCTCTTCGTCCATATCCCGTACTTCTCCAACAAAATATATAGGTATCGCATTTGATACAAAAAGATCGTTTCCTATAACTCTATTAACAACTAAAAGTTCAATATCTTTTCGATTAATTGTTTTATTAAACTTTTCAGCATCTTGAATTGAGACAAGCTGCTCACCAAAAACATTTCGAATTTTTTTAGCCGCCTGTTGATTGCGAATTTCATCGAAAATACAAGTTAAAAAAGTATTTTCCAAACGATCAACGTTTTTAAATTCGATAATTGAGCGTATGTAGTCTGCTTTATTATAGTGATCTATAATGAAAGTAACTCTTTCCAAAAACTTATCCAATAATAATAACTTTGAGGTAGAATTAATATCGGGATCTTTTCTGCGAGCTATTTCTTCCTGTAAACCTTCCTTTATTTTGGTAACGTTTGCTTTTTTGAAATTTGTTATACCAAATGTTTCGGCAGAAATATCATCAATATATATACTTTTTATTGGCGGCATATATAAAATATAATGATCAAAATTTATATCACTTATATAATTAGAGAAAAGTGTATATAAGGAAATACCTATTTTTCGCGGTGTTAACGAAGATACACCTTTGGATTGTACATCCCATGACTCTTTATAATCATTTGTAACTCCTGTAACATCATTAAAGCAGTCAATTATAAATAAATCCACATTACTGTTTCCTTTAATTTTTGTAAGAAGATAAAGTAATGATTTTGTCTCGAACTCAGTCGCTTTATCATTATTTCTTTCGCTGGTCTTTATTTTATACATTTTTCCACCTACTTAATGAATAGGAATTTATTAATTCAACTATTTCATATTTATCTAAATATACAATTGTATTTTATAGACAACCGTGTAATAATTTCTCACTTTCATTATACTGGAATATTGTTAATTTTACAAGAAAAACATAAAAGTTAATATAAATTTGTCAATATTGCTTTGTAAATAATATAAAACAGGTGAATCATCAATACAATATAATTCGCTATGTATTCTACTAGCCTCTAATTAATTGTGTGTAATAATTTATAATTGCCGATAAAGTGAGCGGTCAAAAGTGTATTGTTATTTGTTCTTTTTAGTCAACAACCACACATTTAAGTATTTGTCTGACGATTTGACCGGTAATGACTATTGAGGGATTTTTCTGTCCGTAGATTTTTTAAGTTTGAAATATAATCCCACTTCAAATTTCCGACTCCACTTCAAATCCATCAATAAATACCACCTTGATTTTTTCTTTTGATTCTACTACAACACACTCTAATATTTCTCTTATTATTGTATCATCATAACTTATCGGGTGGTTCTTCAGAGCCTCGATAATTTCAAAGATTTCTTCTAATCGAGATTTTGAATTTTCTCGTTTTTGTTTATAATTCTCATAACGCTCCAACTCCTGTTGTAATTTATGTTTTTCTAATATTATTTCAGACAGCTGATCTTCAAAATCATCTTGCAAATCAAGCGTTAATTTATTAAGAATTTCTTCGTATCTTTGATCAAGCCTTGCAATCTGAATTTGCAAATCAATACTTTTATCTTCCATAACATCGGCATTTAACCCCATACCAATGTGAATCTTGAGGTTATTCAGGACTTCCTCATTGGCACTGATATTTTTCATAATTGCATTGATGATGGCATTCTGTATTACAGTTTCCTCTATGCTCGGAGAGTTTTTGCAATACTTCTTACCATAGTCAAGACGATTTATACATCTCCAAACAATTTTCTTATTTCCGTTTTTTGACCACGTGCATCTGCGATACGGAGTACCGCATTCACCACATATAAGAAGTTCTGATAAAGCATATTTGCTTGAATATTTTCCCAGCTCGGTTTTTGTGCCTTTCTGTTTTACTTTTCTTTTACTTGACCTTCTTGCAAATTCCTCTTGAGTACGATTGAAAACCTCTGCGGATATAATTGCAGGATGATTATTTTCTACATAGTATTTTGGTCGTTCTCCATTATTCACCTTAGTTTTCTTTGAAATACAATCAACCGTATATGTCTTATTTATAAGTGCGTCGCCCTTATATTTTTCATTGGTCAGTATAGATTTGACCGTGGATACTACCCATTTATCTTTATTAGACGGTGATTTTATTCCGTTTGCAGTAAGTGTTTTTGCAATCCCGTCCAAACTATTTCCGGATAAGTACATATTATATATTTCTCTGATTATTTCTGCTTCATTCTCGACTATCTCCGGTTTGCCGTTTTTTCCTTTTCTATATCCGAGAAAGTTATGATAATTGAATATCACCTTTCCTTCTTTAGCTCTCTGATCTTTACCCCATCTGACATTGGCACTGATGTTTTCCGATTCGCTCTGAGCAATACTTCCGTATATTGTGATATAGAATTCGGAGCCAGTGTCTTTACTATGAATACCTTGTTCCTCAAAAAACACATCCACATTATATTCTTTAAGCTTTCGGATATAATTAAGACAATCAACTGTATTTCTGGCAAATCTTGATATTGACTTTGTTATTATCATATCAATTTTCCCACGCTTACAGGCTCTTATCATCTTCTGAAACTCATCACGCTTTAACGCATTTGTCCCACTAATTCCTTTGTCGGCATATATACCAGCAAGCGTCCATTTAGGTTCACTGTTTATCTTGTCGGTATAATAGTTTTTTTGAACTTCATAGCTGTTCAACTGTTCTTCAATTTGAGTGGATACTCGGCAATAAGCAGCTACTCGTAACTGGTGATATGCCCCGACAACACTTTTCTTATCAACCACTGTCGGAGGAATATACCTTACTGTCTTTGTAAGTTCAGGCATTTGCAACATCTCCAATCTCTTTATTGTTTTTCAAGATAAGATGAATTCCATCAGTATTTATGATTTTTATACTCTTGACAGTATTAATTAATAAGTCTTTAGAAAAATCTGAAAGCGAAGTTGATTTCTCAAACTCCTCTTTCAGCTTTTGGGTATTAAATTCTTGGTCATCAATTTCAGAATATTTTTGTGAAGCACTCTCAAATATATTTTTTCTTATAAAGGCTTCATCAAAATCAATTTTATCAAGACTTCTGTTTATTTCATTTTCAATCCTCATAACCTCTATGCTTGGTACATAATCCTTGTTCTCAGGAATATCTATAACCGTTGGATTATCAACAATATAGTTAAGCTTATCAAAAATGAGCTTTTTTATGATTTCATCAGGACAAATAATCACATGGTTACACTGGTTATTTTTACAACACCATTTTGTTTTTTCAGGTTTCCTGCTGTTATAACATCTCTTTACGGTTGTCCCACATACTGGACATATTGTCAGACTATCTATTTTATAAATAATGTTTGCCCTATCAACAGTTTTTTGCGTATTGCGAATACCCTTTGTTACCTGCGCTTCAATATAAGTATTTTCATCAATAATCTGTTGAAATTTTGAATTACCAATATAAATCTTGTTTTCAATAATTCTTTTTAATCTCGCTTTATTCCAACCTGTTACACCCGGCATATATTCAACTTTTAAGTCGTTAAGATTTTCAGCTATTTTCAGAAGCGAAAGTCCGTTTATATAGTCGCTAAATATTTGTCAGACTATTTCTGACTCAGCGGTATTTATAACAATAACACCGTTTTTATAGGAATAGCCAAACTGTATATTCCTGATTTTCATACGACCTTATTACACCTCTTTTCGGCTGTTTCCGTAAACTCAAGACCACTTATGATTATGAACTTGATTCTTTCATTGTCTACTTCAATTTTTTGAACAACATCTTGGAATATTAATTCATCTATCTCATCATGGACTTTATTGCTTTCAAGAATTTCTTTTAGTTTAAACAGTGCGTTTATCAACGCATCATTCTTATCATCTGCAAGTAATCTTTTCCGCTGCAGTCTTAACTCACATAGTTTCCAGTTAATGTCAGATAACTGTACATTGTACTCAGATTCTTTTAGAATACCTTTAGTATGCAATCTTGCAAGCATATGGTTCCTTGTACTGAAATTTGCAATCCTCTCATCTATTTCATGTACTGCTAATGAACTTCCACTTGTTTTTCTTTGAAGCTTTTCAAGCTGTTTGATTGCAGGATCTATAATATATTTTGAGTGATTGCTCAATTTGCTCATCATTTTAAGGTATGCGTTAATTACGTCTGACTCAAGGATAAGTGAATTATTACAATTTGTTCTTCCCGATGATTTGTAAGAGCAAGTCCAATATATTTTTCCTCGAATTTCTTGTCTGCGATAACTATGACCACACTCAGCAAAATATATTTTTCCGCTAAGAAGATATTTCTTATTTTTTTCGGTATTGAACTTTTTTATTTTTATAAGTTCTTGAACAGCGTAATATAAATCTTTATCTATAATTGGCGGATTACTGTTTTCTACATAGTACTGAGGTTGTTCTCCTTTGTTAAGAACTTTTTTAAATGGCAAAGTATCGGTAGTATACTTTTTCTGGAGAAGTGCATCACCTATATATCTTTCATTGGTAAGGATATAGCTTATAGTACCCATATGCCATTTATTTTTTCCGTATCGTAACGGCACTTTTTCGTTATTTAGCCTTGTTGCGATTGCCTGTTTACCCATACCGTTAACATACAAGGTAAATATTCTTTTTACAACCTCGGCTTCTTTTTCGTTAATTATCAATTTTCCGTCTTTCATATCAAATCCATATGCGCATTTACAACAGTTAAAGTCACCTGATTTCATTCGTTTCTTATAACTCCAGCGCATGTTATCTGATATTGACTGAGACTCTTGTTGTGCCGCCAATCCGGGGAAAGCCAGAATCATTTCCATATTCATTTTGTCGGTATCAATTCCCTGCTCTTCAAAATAAACACGAACACCTAATTCTTTAAGCAATCTAATTGACATCAAAAGTTCCTGAGTGTTTCGGGCGAACCTTGACACAGACTTAGTTATTATTAAGTCAATTTTCCCTTTCTGGCAATCACGGATAAGTCTGTTCATTTCATCACGATTTTTCATTGAAGTTCCACTTATTCCCTCATCTATGTAAACGCTGTCCTTAATACAAGGGAAAATCCCAATAAACAAGGGCTTTCAGCGGTTTTGTTCCGCCGGAAGCCCTCTTTTTTTATGCCCGTTTTCAGTTTTTCAGCGACCTTGCCCGTGAGGATTTGAACCAGTCTGAAGCCTTGATTTGAACCAGTCCGATGAAAAATCGAAAGGTATAGGTAAAATCAAAAGGTGTGAGGAATAATCAAAAGGTATATTCCAATTCACAACGCCAAGGTCGGGTCGGCGGCAAACCATGTCTGAACATCACGATTGTGTTCATTATCTATCGGGTCATCCCATCCTACATCATCAATCCATGCTATTCCAAAAACATACTTCTCTGTTTTGGTTTTAGGCATAATGATATACGCCATTCCGTTATCTAAATAATCAGCATCGTAGTCATATTCGTCGGATGCCCTGACTCCTCCGATGTATCCTGCTTCACATTCAAGACCGATTGACATCTTTACTCTTGAGGAACCATAAAAACTCTGACACTCTAATCGTTCACCACTTTCGGGGCATTTCGCATATGAGCAAGTCGGCAAAAAAACGAATGATAAACTATGCTCCTTGCCATCAGGAACATATCTAACTTCGATTTGATATCGATCTCTGACATCTGGCCATAGAACATCATTGTCCGATCCTTTTTGTGCGGTATAATCTATGGGTTGCCCATCTATCATGATGACTATTTCGCCAAAAGGCGTATTCAGCTTTTCCAAATTGTCCTCCATCGAGAATCACCCGTATAAACAGCCTTCTGATATTAACCGCTTCACCATCTCGTTCTTGTCATCAACCGTCTTTGTTATGTATCGCAAATAACAAAGCAAAATCTCCAAATCCTCTCTTCCAAATGAAAGCAAGAGTCTATTGGCAGATAATCCGCCGTCCCTGTCCCAAAAGGATACTTGAAAATCCATATCAATGTCAGCAATTTCACATCCCGGCTTTACATATACAATATCAGGATTTTTGCGGATATCTTCCTTTGGATGTAGATGCAGTTCGAAGTCCGGCTCAATGCACTCAATCTCCTCTGGTTTATCTAACTTGTCATTTAATAGGGCATCGATTTTATCCCGTATTTCTTCGACCTCCGCAGCCAGCAATATTTCATCAGAAACGATTTGATAGTTCAACCATTCCTTTGCTTGCAACGTCAAATCGACCTCGCACCATTCGTCATCGCAATTCTCTTGCGTGGATTTGCGATATTTTGAAATGCGAAAGTGAAAATCGATCCCCTCAAGGTTAAGTTTGAGCCACATAGCTTTCACCCTTTCGTGGAATATTGGTCACGCCATAATATATCCGATCTTATTAACGCCGATAACGCCGCGGCGAAGAACGGTAATATCAATAGTTTCATACTCTGACTTGTTGATGCTTGCTGTCGAAGTCTGTGTTCTTGGAATATCAATCCGCTAAACCTGCGCCCTTGGAATTGGAATAGTCTCCACACCGAGTTCGTGGAGAACTTCATCCGGCAATTCATAATTCTGCTCAACAAGACCAAAACAGGTAAAACCCGTATCCACGCAGAACGATATGAGTTTCTTTTTCCCGATGTTGTAGATGACGCAGAACGAGGTGCCAATCAAACTGCCGAGAAGGTATCCAACAACAGGAAGTTCAAAGCCAAGCGCCTGACCGATAATGCCACCTATATGTGCACCAATCAGATAGCCGCCTGAAATGACAACAGTATCCACAAAGGCTGCTCCCATCTGCTGCGTACTCATCTTTCCGGCAGCAACGAGAATACTATTCTTTACCGTCTGCATGACAAGGGCAACAACCGTACCGAGAACGGTAGGATTGATACCTTTGAATGCCTCGCCAAGAGCACCTTTTTCGCACATTATCAGCAGAGAAGAAGATATAGAGCCACGGAGGAAGCCTTCTGCTCCAGCGGAGATTCCCTTGGTTCCCATCCTTTTAATCTGCTGAATATCGATCTCTCCATGCTTGATGAGGAAATCTATCGCTTTGTATATTTCGGGCGCAAGCTGGAATACAACGGTAATCGCTGCAGTAGTATATCCAGCCTTCAACGCCTGTTTCAGCATATATTCTGTATTTATTGCGCTGTCAGTGGTTACGCCGTGGTCTTCCGCCTTAAAATTCTGCTCCTTGCTTTCACGGGCAATGTCCTCCAGTTCTTTTCTTGACGCGCTTTTGGAACTGACGCCTTCATAATTCTTTATAGTATCCGTCAGTCTGGACTCGGTTTCAGCATAGGCATCGGAAACATCGGAACGAATCGGCTGATTCCTCAACGCCTCACGATGAGCGGTTGCCTTTGCGTCCGGAAGCTGGTCAGAAGGAACGAGTCTGCCCTGGTCGTGATAGCTTGCATGACCAGATTCCGGGCTAAACCTTGCCTGGGCCTTTGCGGTTTTTTCTGCTGTAACATAGGACTTTGCACTATAAGCCTCGCCAGAGTCCAATTGGATATCAACAGAGTCTTTCAAAGTGCTGTGCAGGACAGAAGCACGGTCTGCCGAATCGGCCGCAACCGCATCCACATTGAATGTTCCGGCTCCCCATTCCTCAAGCATGTACCCCTGGAGCTGTCCGATTCCAAGATTCTTGTACTGGTGATTATTTATGTTTTCTTCAAGCTGTTTGATTGCCGCCTCGACTGCGCTAACATACTCCTGTCCCATACGAGCAGCAATATCCGCACCCATTATTCCGGTAGCAAATTCCCAGCCTTGCTGCATTTCGCTTTTTGACTGCATAGGCCGTTACCTCACATATTCATAAACTTTTCAAGACCATCATTGTAGAGGTTGACCACTCCATAAAAAAGCATCTGCCGTTTCATCAACGACTTATTTCTGAAAACCTCCTCGGACTTTGAAGCGACCTGTGTGCCAACTTTCCCAATGGCATCTGCACCGGTTAAGAATGCTTTCTTGACGCCCTTTAGGATATCGACTTTTTTATGCTTCTTCTCATCTACTTCAACTGTATCGCCATCTGAACTTTCGAGTGCGTCTTCTGTAGGCTGTTCAACTACGCTCTCGGGTTCATTGGCTGTACCCGTGGCGGCTATATTGTCCTTCGTAGCCTTTAGAAAACTCGGAACAGGCAGAGCAGAGAGTTTCTCCAGGAACATATCATAGTCCTCGCGGGTAGTAAGCACCTTCGAATCAGCATATACGACCGCCTGATTACCTGCCCAGCCGAACTTGACGCCGCATTGATCAAACTTCACATCGATTACGGGAATCAATTTATCCGTACCTTTTATCTCCCCGAGAAAGAGGATTTTCCCCTGGATGTTTCCGGCTTTCTTATTACCAAGCCAAACCTTTTCCGTCCAAGAGACGATGCTGATGGAATCATCCCTGGTGCCGATGACACCTTGCTCGTTGTCATCGTGTGTTTCAACCATCTTTTTTAGCTGGTTCATCAGCAACTCATCCTTGTAAACAACGATGAGAGTTTTCTTTGTTTCAAACATACACATTCTCCCTGGTTTTATGGTTACTCGACATTTTTCTTCAACTGCTCATATGCAGCCTTTATCTTAGCCGCCATCAGTTTTCTGCGCTCCTCAAGAAAATTCTCATAGGCCATATTCTCCCAGCCATGCGGCAGAGCGTTCTCTTCCTCCATGCGGCGAATCTCATCCTCGGACTTGCCCTCGCAGACGATAGGATAATAGACTGAAGGAGCGTCATCAAATATGTCCATGTTGTCCTTCCAATCTATGAAGGCGTAGTTTGCCATCTGATTTATTTTTGAGTCCGAATAACCGAGGGACTTTAAATACGCCTTCGGGAACAGGTGGTGCTTTTCGAGAGATCGTCTGTTTCCGTCTGTTCCCGGTTCAAACAGCTTTGAAACAAGCAGGCTGCTCTTGGAGAACAGAATCTTCGCATCCATAATATTTAGCGATGCGACATAAGCGTTCCA
>CANQDR010000002.1 GCA_947593615.1 uncultured Clostridia bacterium | reverse complement strand
TGGTTCGGAATAGTGTAGTGCTGGCGGTCTATCTCTTGTTTTCGGTTGCTTGCTTCCTTACCGTACATGAGCATTATGTCAAGGTATTCAAGCATTGCTTCTTCTGACGCAAACGAGAGCCTTGCGCTGTTAATTTGGCTTGACAGCTCCTTTGTTTTAAACGGCTTGTCGCCGGGCATCATCAGTAAATAAAAATTTGTTTTTTGTCTGTTGCACAGAAACAAATTTTTGCAGATTACAACATCAAGCACAGCGTCAATTTTATTGCACGCTTCCATTGTATCGGCAGGTTCGTGGTCTGTGCGCATATACTCAATTCCCAGGCTGTCGAGCAAGTCATAAACCCTTATTTCACGTTCTTCTCTGTTGTCCGTGCTTTCGGGACGTCCTTTAAAAAGCTCCATTTTACACCTCGGATAATTAATAAAAATACGCACTATTTTCGTTAATTGTCAAATCGTCATTTAACACTCCGATTTCTTTTAACACATTTATCGTGTTGGTGTAGCTTTTCGGAATAAAATAATATTCAGACGTTGTATGATAGTTAAAGTAATCTCCTGAAAAAATCTGACTGAATGATGATATCTCATTATCCATGTTATTATTTGTCCAAATACTTATCATACATACAACGTCAGGATATTCTTTAGAATATTCGTAAAGACTGCTATGATATGAATAGCCGTCATAATAATCTGATGATATCGAATGAAACGGCTCAAGAACAACATCAGTAGTCGATTTATCTGCGGCAAAATCTTTTTTAAGCGCATTTAAAACTTTTTTGGCGTTATTTGCCTGTTCATTTAATGTGTTATTATTTATATCGTTATAATTTGGGAGTAAATCAGCTGACCCTTCATATCCACTGCGTTTGAGAGCATCAACAGTAAAAGTCGTTATGTTACTAATATCCGCACGCTCCATTGCGCTGTACTTTTCAACGTATTCTTTCTTTGAGGTTATTTCTGTAGTGTTAATAAAATAATATTCATCTGAGTAGATAGAGTCAAAGCCAATTGGGGTGTAAATCCTTGTAACCGTCATACCATTTGTCAGCCTGTATGCAAAACAGTACTGCGGAGGATTAACCGAAAACGGCATATTGTTCGCTAACATATCGTACCATACATTTGAAAATTTCTCATTTGAAGCAATAGAAGCAATGTTTTCTCTGCCTATATATTGCTGATGAAAATTTATAATTGTATTTATGTCTTCCTTTTTGTCAAAGTCGCCTGCTGATTTTTTTGTTAATGAAGAAAAGCTTTCATCTTTGTCATAATAGCAGTAGTCTGTATCAATAAGACCTGCGCTTTCAACATCGTCAGAATTAGGAATAAATGTATTGTATCCAAAAACATCAAAATCGCATAAAGCTATTCCCACAATTACTGCTATTATTAAGCCGCCAAGCGGTATGGAGGTTGAAACAAGCTTTGAAAAACCTTTATAAAATATCAGATGGCATATTGTAAACGCAGGAATACTTCCCAGAATAAATCCGAATACAAAGCCTAATAATCCGTATCCAAACACATTGAGTGAGCCGAAAAGTACACCGAGAAACATACCTGCGAGGAATGATACAAGTACCTTTACAATATGGCAGGGCAGATAATATGCAAATGACGACTGTGCTCGTTCGGCTTTTCTCTTTCTGACAAGAAACGCCGAGCCTGCAATGCATATTAATGTAAATATGATCCAGTATATTACGTTAATTCCGTCATATGCGGCAAGAGGATTAAGGGCATTCATAATAAAATGATCTTTGAAAATTTCTGAATATGAGCCGTAGAAAAATCCGCCTGCTACGCCTTTTACAAACATAGCCGAAAGAGGGTATGCCACACATACGGCTATAAACATAATTACGGAGTTTATTGTTGTTCCGCAGCATATCGAGATGAGTCCGTATGCTGAAATACAGGATAAAGTGCCTATAACTAATTTTAAATAAGTTTGTGTTGCTTCATTTACGAGCGGCTGACCTGCGCAGATTGAGATAATTGACATAATTCCCAAAAAGAATAAAGCAGGAAACAAAGAAAAAATAAATGCCGACGCTGATTTTGAAAAGAACAAAGTTACCCTGCTTACCGGAAGCGACCCGTAAAGGTCTGCTTTGCGCTTGTTGTGAAGATATGAATATACCTTAACGGTGTATATTATGGTAAAGATAATGGTAAGGAAATAAATCATTCCCGATGAGAGTATCTGGAAAACCTGTAGCGGTATTTCATATGTCATTCCTGAAGAAACAGTATACATAAAATCGTTATTAGGATTTCCTATAACCAGACAGAGTGTAAGAATTATTGTCATAAATACGGCTGCGAGTATTGAAAATACTACAAGTGTGCCGGTGCAGGACTTTAGTTCCCATTTAAAAATTGAAAAAGCCTGCTTAAATTTTTCTTTAAAGGATACTGTTGACGTCATAGCCTGCTGCCCCCATTTCACTTATAAATATTTCTTCAAGAGTAAGCGGCATTGCCGAAATATACACAGGATTGAGCGCGTTTAATTTCGGCATAAAATCTTCTTCCGTTCCTCTTATTGTTACGTTAAATATATTTCCGTTCTGCCATACGTTAATGACATTTATGCCCTCAAAAATATTAGATGCAATAGGTATTTCCGAGAATGCAACCTGTACCTTGCGAAGTCCTAATCTTAATGCGTCTATTTCACGCTCCATAAGCATTGTTCCTCTGTGCATAAGACACACTCGGTCGCATAGATCCTCAAGCTCTCTGAGGTTGTGAGATGCAATTATTACGGTCATATTATTTTCTGACACGTGGTCAATAAGTATTCTCTTAAGCAAATGACGGACAACAGGGTCAAGACCGTCGAATATTTCGTCAAGAAAAAGATACTTCGGACATGTTGAAAGAGCAAGTATCAGTGCAGCCTGACGCTGCATACCCTTTGACATGTTTATAATTCTTGCATCGCGCTTTATCGGAAATATTGAGCAATAGTGGTTAAACTGTTCTTCGCTCCAGTTTGGATAAAGCCTTCTGTAAAGAAATGCAGTGCTGTTTATCGTGCTGTTGTTGTAAAAAAACGGAAAGTCGGGAATAAAATAACATTCGCCTTTTGCCTTAGGATTGTCGAACAGCTTATTTCCGTCAATCAATATTTCTCCGGCATCAGGCTGATACACGCCTGACAAAAGCCGCAGCAGAGTTGATTTTCCGCTTCCGTTGCTTCCTACAAGTCCAAGCACGGAACCGTCATTTATATTGACGTTCATATTATTTATTGCTGTTATCTTATCAAATTTTTTAGTAAGATTTTTAATCTCAATCAATGCTTTGACCTCCTTCATATGTTTTTTCAACTATTTCTATCAGGTCGTCCTTGCTTACGCCGAAGATATGTGCTTTTGAAGCGGCAATTTTAAATTCATCTACTGCAAGTATTTTCTGAGCCGAGTTTTCGGAAAGCTTGTCAGTTAGGAAGCTGCCTCTGCCCACAGTTGAAAAAATATATCCGTCGCTTTCAAGCTCCCGATATGCTTTTGCTACCGTGTTTGGATTTACTCCCAGCTGTGTTGCAAGAATTCTGACAGGCGGCAGTTTGTCACCGGATTTTATTACGCCTGCAGAGGCTAACTTGATTATGTTTGTGCAGAGCTGCTCATAAATAGGAACACGCGACGCAAAATCAATTTGAAACATAATTAACCTCCTTTAAAAATTATTTATTTTGTATTAATAAATATAGTACACTTATATATTAATACAAATATACAATCATGTCAATATTTATATGTTTATTATATTTTTTATTTGTTGAAAAATGGGATAATCAGGCTTGAATTCATATATTTGTGAAAAAAACCGAGTTTTATTAAAACGTTCATACAGCAGAAACATTTGTTCTCAGCTACATTACTAAAAAGTTTATTTTTCCGAGTTGAAAAGGAAAAATAATTGTGATAAAATTATTTGAGAAAACCTTTGAAAGGGTGCTTTTATGAAAAAATGCGAATATTGTGCAAAGGAAATATCATATTTTGAACAGTATTGCGATACTGATTGTCACGCAAAAGCAAACAAATATTATGAAATGACCGAAAAATTTGAAAAATTTTTTTCATTTGTAAATGCAGTATGCGTTTTCGGAATTCCGATAGGACTTTTGCTTTTTCCTTTTTTGAAAGTACCCGGAACGATTATTGCGTCTATAAGCTGTACAATTCTTGGAATTTTGTTGATCTTACTTCCATTTCCTACGGAAAATATGATTTCCAAGTATAAAATTAAAAAGGCTATGAAGATTACCAGAATCATCGGAATAGCTATAATTGTTTTTGGTTTTGCAATCGTAGGTTTTTTGTTTTTCTTTTTTAAATAAAAATGAATAAATGATATATAAACGTCAACACTATTATCAGCAATTAAAAAGGAGGATTTTTAAATGCTTGATAAAATCGCGTTGACGCTACTTGTAATCGGCGGACTCAACTGGGGAAGCATTGGTATTTTCCAGTTTGACCTTGTAGCTTGGATCTGCGGAGGACAGACGGGAATTATAAGCAGAATAATTTACATTCTCGTAGGCCTTTCTGCTATCTGGTGCATTTCGCTTTTATTCAGAGATACAAGAGATACCGTTATGGACGATTCAGTTTCAAAAAATCGCGCATAAACAGCACATTATCATAAAAGGGTCAGCTCGTATTCTGAGCTGACCCTTAAAATTTAGATATTTGATAAATTATCAAAGAGTTTTATTAAAGATTTTCAACAATAGCTTTCGTATCCCTTGCAATTACCATTTCTTCGTCTGTTGCAATAAGCTCAACGCGGATTTTTGAATCCGGAGCAGAAAGCGTTCCTGTTACGCCGTGCAAGGCTTTAGCGTTAAACTCCTTATCCATTTTAACTCCCAGACATTCAAGATAATCGCAAACTCTTTCACGAAGCTGAGGCTGGTTTTCTCCAAGACCAGCGGTAAATACGATTCCGTCACAGCCTCCGAGAGCAACGTAATAGCTTCCGATGTACTTTGCAATCTGATAATAAAGCATTTCGTGTGCAAGATGAGCGCGCATATTGCCTTTTGCTTCAGCCTCACTGACATCGCGGTCATCGGAAGAAATTCCAGATATTCCTAAAAGTCCCGATTCCTTGTTGAGGATTTTAGACATTTCATCAGCCGTAAGATGCTCTTTTTCTGCAATGAAAGTTATAACCGACGGGTCAAGAGAGCCTGAACGCGTACCCATCATAAATCCGCCGAGCGGCGTAAGTCCCATTGTTGTATCAATAACCTTGCCGTTTTTAACTGCCGTAATTGACGAGCCGTTGCCTATGTGGCATGTAATGAGCTTGAGATCTTCCTTTTTTCTGCCCATAATCTCAGCCATTTTATCTGTAACATAGCGGTGAGAGGTACCGTGAAATCCGTATTTGCGCACGCCGAATTTCTCATAGTATTTGTAAGGTATGGCATACATAAATGCTTTTTCGGGCATTGTCTGGTGGAATGCAGTATCAAAAACAGCTACCTGCGGAACTTTTGCTCCAAAAACCTTTGCACAAGCCTCAATTCCCTGCAAATTGGCAGGATTATGAAGCGGAGCAAGCGGAGAAAATTCTCCGATTTTTTTTATGACCTCGTTGTTGATAAGAACGGATTTATCAAAATAAGCACCGCCCTGTACAACTCTGTGTCCTATTGCGGAAACTTCCGAAAGGTCTTTTATTGCGCCGTATTCGGGATCTATAAGCGCATTTTTAACAGCCTCAAAAGCCTGTGTATGGTTAAGCATCTGAGTTTTGCGTTCTATTTTTTCGCCGCTTGGAGTTTTAAAACCGATGAAAGCACCGTCGGTGCCTATTCTTTCGCAGTTGCCTTTGGCAAGCACCTTTTCATCATTTGCGTCAATAAGCTGATATTTCAGCGATGAGCTTCCTGCATTGATAACAAGAATTTTCATTTTTATCATCCCTTCACTTTTTATTGCTTTGAATATAAATTTAATATATAATAGAACAATATAATGATACTCCAATAGTTTGGTGTTTTCAAGTCTTTTTTGGATTTTATTTCCGGAATATGACTGTCATAATACAGGAGGAAAACAATGGCTACAGCCGTAATATGTGAATTCAATCCGTTCCATAACGGACATAAATATCTTCTTGAAACAGCAAAAAGGCTTACTGGAGAACCTGTAATTGCAATAATGAGCGGCAGTTTTGCTCAGCGCGGAGAGGTTTGCGTCACCGACAAATTTTTTAGGGCAAAAACAGCTCTTGAAAACGGAGCGGACCTTGTAGTAGAGCTTCCAGCAGTTTATGCCGTTTCAAATGCACAGCGTTTTGCCGCCTGCGGAGTTCATATAGCTAAGTCTTTTGGCTGTGTAAAGCACCTTGCCTTCGGCTGTGAAAGCGACAATATCAATAATCTATGTAAGGCCGCAAGCTCAATCGAAAATGAGAGCGTTCAAAATATAATCAGAGAAGAAATGAAAGGCGGAAACTATTATCCGCGTGCGCTTGAAATTGCAGTGCGCAGAATTTTCGGCGATGAAATTGCCGACGTTCTGACTTCACCGAACAATATTCTTGCCGTTGAATATATCAGAAATCTTGCAGACTCTTCCGTAAAGCCTCTGCCGATAATGCGCACAGGCGTATCTCACAACAGCGAACAGACAAGCGGAAACTATGCCTCAGCCTCACAAATCCGAAAAATGCTAAGGGAGAATGCACCTGCTGATTTATATTTGCCCGAAGTGCCTAAACAGATTACTTATTCCGAAAATCTTGAAAGAATGGTATTATATAAACTAAGAAGTATGAGTGCGGACGATTATAAAAGACTTCCTGATGTGAATGAGGGACTTGAAAACAGAATTATGGACGCTGTACGCAGATATAATTCCGTAAAAGAAATATTAGATGCGGTAAAAACAAAGCGTTACACTTACGCAAGAATACGCAGAATAATTGTTTGTGCTCTTCTTGGAATAACAGAGCAATTGCAGACCGTTCCTGTCGAATACGCACGAATTCTCGGATTTAACAGCGAAGGTGCGTCACTGCTTAAAACCAGCCGTCTTGAGGTTGTAACGTCAGTAAGCGACGCTTTGAAGAAAGGCGGAAATACGGCAAAACTGCTTGAAAAGGATATTTTATCCACAGATATTGCCGCTCTGGCATATAATAAGCCTGAAATGCCTAAATCAGATTTTACATTTGGAATTATTAAGATTGTATGACACTTGTGCATAAATTCCAAAAATATTTACATAAAATTACATAAAACTACTTGTATATTTGGTAAAAATATATTATACTATAAATGTATTATTAAAATATTATTATAACTATTGGATGAAAAGAGGTTTACTATGGCATTTCAATTAAACGATCCAAGACCGCCGCTTGACCAGTTTTTGCAGGGAGAGTCCGTCCATGCATATGAATTTTTAGGTTCGCATTTTGTAAACTGGGACAACCGTGACGGTGTTGTGTTCAGGGTGTGGGCGCCGAATGCCCTGTCGGTTTCGGTGGTTGGAGATTTTAACGGCTGGAACAGCGATGCAAATTATATGTACCGTATTTCTGAATCGGGAGTATGGGAGTTGTTTATTGAAGGTGTGCAGGAATTCGCCTGCTATAAATACTGTGTTGAAACTCCATGGTCTGAGCGCCGTTTGAAAACTGATCCGTATGCATTCCATTGTCAGACACGTCCCGACAATGCTTCGCGTGTTTATGAAATTAACGGTTATGAATGGAACGACGGCGAATGGTATAACTTTAAAAAGGAACATCCTCATTCAAAACAACCTATAAATGTTTATGAAATAAACGCAGGCTCATGGCGCAAATATGAGGACGGCAATGTATACAGTTACAGAAAACTTGCTGAAGAGATTATTCCTTATGTTAAAAATATGGGCTATACTCATATTGAGTTTATGCCTCTTACGGAATTTCCGTTTGACGGAAGCTGGGGCTATCAGGTAACAGGATATTTTGCCGCAACTTCCCGTTACGGTGAGCCTAAAGATCTTATGTACTTTATTGACAGATGTCACCAGGAAGGAATAGGCGTAATTCTTGACTGGGTTCCTGCTCATTTTCCTAAAGACGCTCACGGACTTGCCCGCTTTGACGGAACAGGATGTTATGAATACGAGGATTATCGTATAGGTGAGCACAAGGAATGGGGAACATATATCTTTAATTACGGACGCTATGAGGTAACAAGCTTCCTTATTTCTTCGGCAATGTTCTGGCTTGATATGTATCATGTTGACGGCATCCGCGTTGACGCGGTAGCATCAATGCTATATCTTGACTACAACCGCAAGGACGGCGAATGGATTGCAAACGCCTACGGAGGAAGAGAAAACCTTGTTGCAGTTGACTTCTTGCAGAAGCTCAATACAGTTGTTCATATGTATCATCCCGAAGCAATGATGATAGCTGAAGAGAGCACGGCATGGCCGAATGTTACACGTTATCCTATACAGGATATGGGACTCGGCTTTGACTATAAGTGGAATATGGGCTGGATGAACGATATGCTGTCGTATATTTCACTTGACCCGTTGTGGAGAAATTATCACCATGATACGCTGACTTTCAGTATGGTTTATGCCTTCTCCGAGAACTTTATGCTTCCTATATCGCATGATGAGGTCGTTTATGGAAAAGGCTCTCTTATAAATAAGATGCCCGGAGATTATAATCAGAAGTTTGCCGGCGTAAGAGGCTTTGTTTCATTTATGATGGCACATCCCGGCAAAAAACTTATGTTTATGGGCAGTGAAATAGGTCAGTTTGATGAATGGAATGCTGAACAGCAGCTTCAATGGGGACTTTTGGAATATGAAAAGCATCGCCAGCTCAATCATTTCTTTGCTGAGGTAAACAAATTCTACCGCGATATCCCCGCCATGCATGAAAATGACTATGACTGGAACGGCTTCCAGTGGATTGCTCTTGACGACTATCAAAAAAGCGTAATCGCATTCCGCAGAATTGCAAATGACGGAAGCGAAATTATCTGTGTTTGTAATTTCCAGCCGGTTACTCGTGAAAACTATAAAGTCGGCGTTCCTGTTTACGGAATTTACGAAGAAGTATTTAACTCAGAAAGCGAAGAATTCGGCGGATGCGGAATAATTAACGGCGGAGAAATAATGTCTAAGGACGAAAAGGATCACGAGCTTGATTATTCCATTGAAATAACGCTTCCTCCCCTCGGCGTAATGTACTATAAACTAAAACAGGAAGTTACACCGCCTGTTAAGAAGAAAAGCACTTCTAAAATGGCGGCCACGAAAAAGGCAGCAGCAAAAAAGCTGAAAGACAGTAAATCTGACGATTCTAAAAATACTGTAAAAAAAACAACTAAAAAAACTGAAGAAAAAAAGACAAATGAAACAAAATAAAATTGCCTTATTTCATAATTAAAGTTAATTCTATCATACAAGCTTAGGCACCGCAGAATACTGTGGTGCCTTTTTGCAGCAAAAACACCCAAAAAACTACTGCCCCACTTTTCTGTGGGGCAGTAGTTTTTCTTTAAAACGGAATTAACTGTACACACAATCAAAACAATTAAATCCGTTTGAATTTGATTTAGTTAATTTATTACCATCTGGTGTTAAAATCAGATTTTACTGCATGTTTTCTTTTCTTCGCACGATACCTTGAATATCTTCCTGCCTTTCTGTCACGCATAAAGAATACAACTGCAAGTGCTCCGAGTATTGCAGCTACAAGCACAAACCACAGCCACACGTTTGCTGTCCTCTTTACTTGTGCAGTAGTTGCGGCAGGAATAACTGAAGATGACTTTGAAAGCGCCTTTTTTGTAACCTTATTTGTTTTCTTAACAACCTCGGAAGCTGTATCCGTATAAATCTGATTTTTCTCGTTTGTGATAATAAACTCCGATGCATCTGTTGTTAAAGGCATCTGAACAGGACCGGATTCAGCTTCTGCTGCCACGGTTTCTGTTTCCTCTGTAACAGGGTTTGGATTTGCAACAGCATTATCGCTGAACAATATGTCATATGTATCTTTGTCAACAACGCCTGTTGCTTCAATTCCGTTTGCAAGCTGGAAGTTCATTACGCACTGAACTGTATAATCTCCGAAATAACCTGTTGGGTCAATATCAAAATATCCGAGCTGTGCGAGTTTTTCCTGAATTTCCCTTACGCTGTCATTTTCATCACCGTTTTTGAACTCATTTGAAGTTTCTTCTGCAACGGTTGTTTCTTCAGTTGGAGAAGTAGTTTCCTCCGTTTGAGGAGTCGTAGTTTCTTCAGGCTTTGACGCATAAGGAGCATCGTCGGAATAAAGGACTTCTCTGTCAGAGCCTGCAATACCGTCTACTGTAAGCCCTGCGGCTTCCTGAAATGCTCTGTAAGCCTTTTCAGTTTCATCTCCAAAGTTACCGTCGATAGCGCCTGTATAATATCCAAGCTCTGTCAGACGGGTCTGAATTTTCTTAACTTCTTCACCTGTTGAACCGTTTCTCCACGAAGTTGGCTTCTGATTTGACGATTTATCCGATGAAGAGCTGCTTGATGAGTTAGATGAGCTGCTTGAAGATGTATTTGACGGTGTACTGCTTGATTTACCGGTTGAATCAAAATAATATGTAGTTCCGTCGATAGTTCTTGATGTGTCTACAATATATTGTCCATTCTCATAGTAATAATAGTTACCGTTAAACTCTTCCCAACCGTTTGTAATATATGTACAAGCAGCGAGCTTAAACCAGTATGTCCATCCCAAATATGATGACGAAATACTTTCATAGCATACTCCGTATTCATCACCTCTGGCGTCAACTTCCATACCATCGCCTACATAAACGCCTACATGACCCGGGCGCCATAGACCCAGACCGTGTACTCTCGGGATTCCGCTGCTTACCGAACCGCTTTCTGTGGCTGTATTAAGCTGCGGATCTCCGCATCTTTCGCCTCCGCAGTATGAATAAATAAGACCCGAACAGTCAACCGCACCCGGAGTTGAGCCTCCATACACGTAAGACCAACCGCTGTAGTACGCATTAAGTGCCCATTCGGCAAGTCCTGCGCCGGTGCCGCTTGCACCTGCCGAAAAAGTACTTCCAAATACACATACACTTGAAAGAGTAAAAATACTCAAAATAATTGCAGTGATTTTTTTAATTCTCTGCATCTTTTTACCTCCTGTCATTTGAAAATAAACGGCGTAAACATAACTTTGCATTAACCCGTAAGATTACAAAATTAGCACCATTTATTAACAAATTTGTAACTATTATAACATCTTTGTTTTGAAAAATCAACCCCCTATCGCCTATTTTTTGCTTTTTATGAAATTAAGGCATTATAAGCAACTTATTGCTTGATTATTAATATATTTTTAAACACTTTTGGTTACAAATTGTTACAAACCCTTGTTTTTGCTCGGTTTAAAATAAAAAAGCGACATGATGTCGCTCACAATTCGAGCGGACAGGTTCGTCAAATCGGAAACTTTCTTTGCCCGAACATTACCAAGCAACTTCCTATATCGTTAAAAATCGCTCCCTGCAAATGCAGGGAGCGAAAGCGTAATTATCATAATTATAGAGTACGTATAAATTTATATAAAATATTATCTGTAATGCTATGCTTTGAAATCATCTTCAGTAATATTATAGGTCGTACCTATAACCTACCGAGAAAGAACTTTCTTATTTTCTCTTGACTTATCGGGAATAACACTGTTATTCTCGGTGTCATTTTCTCCGGGCCATTTTGAATACAGAACCTTGAGCAGTATCGGAGTTATTATGGAAGAAACAACAATCAGTATAATAACAGCGGTAAAGAACTTGCTGTCCATAAGTCCCGCATTAAGTCCCTTTTGAGAAACAATAAGCGCAACCTCTCCCCTGTTCATCATACCTATTCCGATTTTCAGAGAATCAGGAGTGTTAAAACGGCAAATCCGAGCCATTCCTCCACATCCGATAACTTTTGTTGCCAAAGCTACTCCTACAAGCGCCAGCGAGAACCACAATACCTGCATATTAAAATTATCGAAGCTGGTTTGCAAGCCAATGCTCGCAAAAAATATAGGGCCGAAAATTATATATGAACTTACGTCCATTTTCCTTTCAATATATCCTGAATCCTTAATGTTACAAAGTATTATACCTGCAACGTAAGCTCCCGTAATATCTGCAATGCCGAAAAATTCCTCTGCACAATATGCACTGGCAAAGCAAAGAACAAGTCCGAAAATAGGAATACGTCTTGAATGAGGCCAGCGTTTGTCTATCCATTTAAACAGGAAGTAAAGCGCAAAACCCAAAATAATTGAAACAGCAAAGAACAAAACGGTATTTATTCCAACACCTATAGGGTCAACGTCAGGATTTTTAAAGCCTATTACTACGGTAAGAAGAATAATGCCTATTACGTCGTCGATTATAGCGGCAGATAAAATTGTTGTACCTACCTTTTCTTTAAGATGTCCCATTTCTTTAAGCGCCTGCACAGTAATACTTACCGACGTCGCCGCCAGCACGGTTCCCATAAATATAGCCTCAAAGAAACGCGCGTCGGGACTGCCGAATCCAAATACATAGTATATTGCCGCACCTCCTGCAAGAGGAACTGCAACTCCTGCTAACGCTATCAGCAGCGCTACCGGACCTGTTTTAATCAGCTCTTTAAGGTTTGTGCCAAGACCGGCTGAGAACATAAGCAAAATAACGCCTATTTCAGCCATTCCGGTAATGAAGTCATCCTTTTGAACCAGATTCAACACAGACGGACCGATTAAAAGACCGGCTATTATTTCACCTACAACCTGAGGGCCTTTCAATTTGCGTGCAATAAGTCCACAGAGCTTTGCAGCAATAAGAATAATGGCGAGGTTTTTCAAAATATTCAATGAATCCACCTAAAACACCTCTGTTTTCTTCTTATTTATATAAAGTCATTTAAAACCATTTTATATTTTATCACTAAAACTTTAAATTTCAACGGATTTGATTTTAATTTGACATTTTCTGTTTATTAAACAAATCAATATAATCATAATTAAAAAAACTGTTTAATTTCTTATGATTTCCATTAATGCAGCTTCCTCTTTTTATGTTTAAGGTTTTTGTTACTTTTAACTTAATAAAAACGATATCATTTTGTAATTATTATATAACACTATAAAAGTATAAAAAAAGGCAAAAAAACATTGACAATTATTTAACAATGATGCTAAAATGGTATCAGGTGTTAACTGGGTATTATAATAAAATTTTTCAGTTTTTACCTAATTAAAACAAGCTTGTAAATAAATTTTAACTTCGAAAGGATCCTTAAAATGAAAAGAATTTTATGCGCATTACTTGCATGTGTACTTTGTACATCCGTAATAATCGGCTTATCGGGATGCGGATGTTCAAACAGCAGCCAACAGGAACCCGGTTATCAAGTACCTGCTACAGAACCAGATTTTAAAAATGAAGATTTCGGATTTTTTATAATAGAAAACAATGAGCTTATGGTAACAGAATATCTCGGCTCGGATACAGACATCAAGATTCCCGAATCATTAGACAACTATAAGGTTACCGTAATAGGCCACAGCGTATTTAACGGCAAAAATATTACCAGTGTTGAAATACCTGACTCAATTATTGAAATTCAGGACTATGCTTTTTCAAGCAATCAGGGGCTTACAGATATTAAGCTCCCAAAAAACCTTAAGACTTTGGGCAGCAACGTATTTTTTAACTGCAGAAATCTTTCATCAATTGAATTCCCGCCTACAATAGAGGATTTAGGTCTTTATACTTTCTCTGCTACAGGTCTTAAAAGTGTCACAATTCCAGAAAGCAACACGCTTACTAAAATTGACCATTACACATTTTATCAGTGCCAGAATTTAACAGAGGTAACTCTTCCTGCAACAATAACAGAAATTGCTGAAGATGCTTTTTCTGACTGTCCTAACAAAATTACAATCAAAGCTCCTGCAGGTTCATATGCACAGAAATACGCTGAAACGAACAAGTTTGATTTCGAGGAAACAAAATAAATTTATATATTTTTCAGCAGTGCTGAATTTAATATAATTATGATTATGTGAAACAAGAGGTAGATTTAATGAGTGCAAAAAAATATCCTATTGTAGATAGTGCAGAAACTTTTGATGCTGCTCTTGCAAAAGTTAAAGAAGCCCAAAAGATTTTTGCGACCTACACACAGGAACAGGTGGATAAGATTTTTCTTGCTGCTGCAACTGCGGCAAATAAAATGAGAATTCCGCTTGCTAAAATGGCTGTTGAAGAAACAGGCATGGGCGTAGCAGAAGACAAAGTTATTAAAAACCACTACGCTTCCGAGTATATTTACAATGCTTACAAGGATGTAAAAACCTGCGGTGTTATTGAAGAGGACAAAGCATTCGGAATCAAAAAGATCGCTGAACCTATCGGCGTTATTGCGGCTGTAATCCCTACAACAAATCCTACATCTACAGCTATCTTTAAGACGCTTATCTGCTTAAAGACACGCAACGGTATCATTATCAGTCCTCATCCGCGCGCTAAAAAGAGTACGATTGAGGCAGCAAAGACAGTTCTTGAAGCCGCCGTTGCAGCAGGCGCTCCGGAAGGAATCATAAGCTGGATTGACGTTCCGTCGCTTGAGCTTACAAATATGCTTATGCAGGAGGCTGACTGTATTCTTGCTACAGGCGGTCCGGGAATGGTTAAGGCTGCTTATTCGTCAGGCAAGCCTGCACTCGGCGTCGGCGCAGGAAATACACCTGCTATTATTGATGAGTCCGCTGACATTATCCTGGCAGTCAACTCAATTATTCACTCAAAAACTTTCGACAACGGTATGATTTGTGCTTCTGAGCAGTCAGTTATTGCCGAAAAGAAAATATACAGCAAGGTTAAAAAAGAATTTAAGGCACGCGGCTGTTACTTCCTAAATGACGAAGAAATAGAAAAGGTCAGAAAGACCATTATTATAAACGGTGCGCTCAATGCTAAAATCGTTGGTCAGAAGCCTGTTACAATCGCCGCTCTTGCCGGCGTTAAAATTCCAGAAGAAACAAAAATTCTTATCGGCGAGGTTGAATCGGTTGACATCAGTGAAGAATTTGCTCACGAAAAGCTTTCTCCCGTACTTGCAATGTACAAAGCAGAAAGCTTTGAGGACGCTGTTTCCAAGGCTGAACAGCTAGTTGCCGACGGCGGCTACGGCCATACATCATCACTCTATATTGACTCAGTAAACGAAAAAGAAAAAATCGATGAATTTGCTGCCCGTATGAAAACCTGTCGTATTCTCGTAAACACTCCTTCCTCTCACGGCGGCATAGGCGATCTCTACAACTTTAAGCTTACACCTTCTCTTACACTCGGCTGCGGCTCATGGGGCGGCAACTCGGTATCAGAAAATGTGGGCTGCAAGCATCTTATCAATATTAAGACAGTAGCCGAGAGGAGAGAAAATATGCTTTGGTTCAGAGCACCTGAAAAGGTATATATTAAGAAAGGCTGTATGCCTGTAGCTCTTCAGGAACTTAAAGATGTTATGGGCAAGAAAAGAGCCTTTATAGTAACAGACTCTTTCCTTTATAAGAACGGTTATACAAAGCCGATCACAGACAAACTCGACGAAATGGGAATAGTTCACACGACCTTTGCCGATGTTGAGCCCGACCCGTCGCTTCTTTCTGCACAAAAGGGCGCTGAGGCTATGAGCAAATTCGAGCCTGATGTAATTATTGCACTCGGCGGCGGTTCAGCTATGGACGCAGCTAAAATTATGTGGGTTCTCTATGAGCATCCCGAAGCTGACTTTATGGATATGGCTATGCGCTTCTGCGATATTCGCAAGAGAGTTTATACATTCCCAAAAATGGGTGAAAAGGCTTACTTTATCGCTGTTCCTACTTCATCTGGTACTGGTTCAGAGGTTACACCTTTCGCAGTTATTACAGACCAGAATACAGGCGTTAAATATCCGCTTGCAGATTACGAGCTTATGCCAAATATGGCAATCGTTGACGCTGACAATATGATGAGCGGTCCTAAAGGACTTACTGCTGCATCAGGTATTGACGCTGTTACCCACGCACTTGAGGCTTACGCTTCAATGATGGCTACAGATTTTACCGACGGCCTTGCTCTCAGAGCTCTTGAAGTTATCTTCAAGTATCTTCCTGCCTGCTATAACAACGGTATGAATGAACCGTTTGCTCGTGAAAAGGTTGCTCACGGAGCTACAATGGCAGGTATGGCATTTGCAAACGCCTTCCTCGGCGTATGCCACTCAATGGCTCATAAGCTCGGCGCTTTCCATCATCTCCCGCATGGTATTGCTAATGCGCTTATGATTGAGCAGGTAATCAGATTTAACTCTGTTGAAGTTCCTGCAAAGATGGGTACATTCCCTCAGTATGACCATCCTAAAACACAATCTCGCTATGCCGAGGTTGCAAAATATCTTGGTCTTGCAGGTAAAAACGACGCTGAAAGCGTTGAAAACCTTATTAAGGCTATAAACGACCTTAAAGCAAGCGTTGGCATAAAGAATTCAATTCAGGAGTACGGCGTTGACGAAACGGACTTCCTCAACAGACTTGACGATATGGTTGAGCAGGCATTTGACGACCAGTGCACAGGTGCTAATCCAAGGTATCCGCTGTTTAAAGAAATCAAGCAGATGTATCTCAACGCTTATTACGGCAACAACAGCGAAACTGTTTAATTTAATACTGTTTCATAAATTGACCCCGATACTATATTTTAGTATCGGGGTATTATTTTGTTAACAAACTGTAAATATGCACAAAGAAACATTGAATTTTCGCCAATTGTTTAGTAAAAAATTTAGCTGATTTTTATGCCTAATGAATAAAATATCTTATACTTTTTGTTGATAACATAAATTTTCCGTATTTTATATTATCTGATTACACAAAGTTTTATTTAATTTTTTTGCTATTTTTCTACTGTACTAAGCAAAAATATTATTGTATAATATAGCCATAGCAAATTAATTTTGCTTGTTACCCAACACCGAAAGGAGAACTTAATACAATGAATTTAGATAATATTCTTGCCGAAAGGAAAAATAAAGTTATTTACAAAGACGGTGATTCTGTCGCAAAAGTTTTTGATAAATCTTTTCCTAAATCAGATATTCTAAACGAGGCTTTAAATCAGGCGAGAGTTGAAGAAACCGGACTTAATATCCCTAAAATTGAAGAGGTTACAAAGATTGACGGCAAATGGGCTATCATTTCATCATATATTGAGGGCAAGACGCTTGCACATCTTATGGAAGAAAATCCCGATAAAATAGACGAATATCTTGAAATGTTTGTAGATATTCAAATTAGTATTCTGAACAAGAAGGCTCCTCTTCTTAATAATCTTCACGATAAAATGAACCGCAAAATCTCCGAAGCAGACCTTGACGCCGCTACAAAATATGAGCTTCATACACGTTTAAACGGTATGCCTAAGCATTCAAAGGTTTGTCACGGCGACTTTAATCCGAGCAATATAATCATTACAGACGACGGTACTCCGTATATACTCGACTGGTCGCATGTAACACAGGGCAACGGTTCTGCCGACGCGGCAAGAACTTATCTTTTGTTCAGGCTTCACAAGCAGGATGAGCTTTCAGAAAAGTATATGAAACTATACTGCGAAAAAACAAATACATCGCGCAAGTATGTAAACAACTGGCTTCCCATTGTAGCCGCCTCACAGTCTGTAAAGGGCAAACCCGAAGAACGTGAATTCCTGCTTTCATGGGTTAATATCTGCGAATATCAGTAATAATTGTACTCAAAAAAGTGTACTCACATAAAATCTACCCGGAATAAAAAATACTCCTGTCTCATATATTAGAGCGGGAGTATTTTTTTGAGGTGATAATATGTCAACAGTTCACAAAATAAACGTGAAGCACCTTGCGATAAGTCTTGCAATAAGTATCGGAACGGGAATTCTTTCTGGACTATTATCTATGGGAGCTATGGAAAATTTTCAAAATGCGGTAAAACCTCCGCTGACTCCTCCCGGTTTTCTCTTCCCTATTGTATGGTTTATTCTTTTTGCCTTAATGGGAATTTCATCGTACATTATTTATGAGTCCTCAGCAGAGAACCGCAATAAGGCACTTACTATCTACGGAATTCAGCTTGCGGTAAACTTTATTTGGCCTCTGCTGTTTTTCAATCTGGAAGCATACTTCATATCATTTATATGGATTTTGCTTTTATGGGTACTTATTATTTTAATGATAATAGAGTTTAGTAAAATCAGCAAAGCTGCGGCATGGCTTCAGGTACCTTATCTTCTTTGGGTTACATTTGCCGCATATCTGAACTTTGGTATCTTTTTATTGAATTAATTTATACCACCAAACATAAAGCGGCTGACAAAGTCAGCCGCTTTATTATTCGGTAAAATCTCCGCCGCACGGTAAATAAACATCATTAATATTCTCTCTCTTTAAAAGCCATAACTTTACATACATTGCAATCGGAGAAGCAGGGGGCAAAACATTTATCTTTAATTCATTAAAATGTGTCTTACTTTCATAATAAAAGCCCTTACACGCCCCGGTTAGAAATACGGGAACATTATTTTTATCGGCAATTCTGCAAAAATCTTTTAATGCTCTTCCCGAAGTATTAAGAGTTCCCGAATGATACCCCTCCAGCAGAATCGCTTTTGTATCATCAGTAATTTCAGGGTATTTCATATTAACATACGGTCTTATATACATAACGCCGGAACACTCGTCAGTACAGTTATCAAATCTGAATTTAATTTTATCAGTTTGTTCAATATAGCCGTCATTCTTGATAAAGACGTTGCTGCGAATTTCTCCGTAAATCTCGTCAAAAATACTGTAGATATCATCAGAATACGGACTGTGCGGCAGAACTCTTGACGCACGGTGAATTTTTGCAACATCTCCCGAATTTTTATATGCAACAAAAACTCCTTTGCCATTCCCTGACTTAATAAATTCTGTCGCCGCGCAAAAATTGTCAAGACCGTTTGAGCGGCTGTCAGAAAGAGGATAATTTGCCGAAACAACTACTATCGGCGTTCTGCAAAGACCGAATACATATGACAAAAATGATGACGCATACTGCAAAGTGTCTGTTCCGTGAGTGACGATCACTCCGTCAAAACTATTAAATTCTGAGACTTTTATACACTCACAGAGCGAAACAAGGTCATTGCCGCACAGATTTTCGCTGAGTATATTGTAAGGCTGAACAGCGGTAAAATCAACGCTATTATCAATTTTTGAGTACATATCAAGCAAAACATATGAATTACTTTTATCGGGAGAAATCACTCCGTCAATTTTTGAACTACCGATAGTACCGCCCGTAAAAACAACGAGAATTTTCATGAGATCACCAACATTAATTTATGTATGATTTTTATTCAAAAATCGGGGGATAATATTATCCCCCGAAAAATCAGAGATAAAATTTTTTTTCAAAATTAAGTATGTGCTTTTGCGCTGATTTTTAATATTGTTATTTCAAAAACATCTGTATGCTCAAACGACTTTTTAATGAAATTCTCTCCCTCTTTCAGAAAATCTGGGGAGTATTTTTTTACAAGAAGTTCAAGCGCATACCGCTTGTTCTCTTCAGTTTTCTGAGCCTTTCCAAATACAATTACGCTGCTGTATTTTGTTGTGAATTTTTCACTGACAATTTCAGTTTTACCAACTACATTAAACGATATTTTATTGCAGAAAGTCAGATTATCCTGTTTGTGTCCGGAATTTTTGGCACAGTGGAAGTAGATTTTCTCGCCGTCAAAAACATAATTTACAGGCACTCCGTACGGAAATCCATCCTCACCCACAGTTGACAAAACTCCGTATTCTCCGTCTGAAATAATTTGCCTTGCCGAACTTTCATCAATTTCTCTGTCTTTTCGGCGAACATTATAGTCTTTCATCATTTCACGTCCAAATCATTCATTACCATACCCGTTATCATTTTGGGATAAAAATATGTTGATTTCTGAGGCATTTTTTCTCCTGCTGCGGCTACGTCGCGAATTTCAGTAACCCTTGTTGGATTAAGCACAAACGCGCATTGGAATTCTTCGCTGTCAACAGATGAAATTGCCTCATCAAAGAATTTTGTATAAGTAAGATTAATCTGAGCCTCCATATTTTCTTTGTCAATTCCCAGAATTTTTTCAAGCACAAGAGTGTGCAATACCGTAACATCAAGCTGCTGCGACGGTATGCTGAGATGTGGCAGCATTTTGCTCATAATATCTACATTTTTAAGTACCAACAGATACCATTCACTTTTTCCGCAATAAAATCCAAAAGCCTTTTTGCCTTTAACATACAGCTTTGAAAGCTCAGATTCCATATTTTCTGTTCCGTGATACTCGGTTATTTCAAAATACTTTTGACATTCGTCAAGAACCTTTTGCTTGTCAAAGCAGGGCAAATCACGCACAAGGCGGTGAGTAGGAAATACAACAAGACCGGGATGTTCCATATCAACAAGATATATCATCTGAAAATCCTGCGCGTCTCCCTGATTTGAAATTCCGTTTTCTCTGCAATAATTCCTGTAATTAAGAGCTGTTTCATAACGGTGATGCCCGTCGGCTATGTAGAGCTTCCTGTCGGAAAAATCCGATACGAGCTTTGAGATAACATCTTCATCTGTTACAATCCAAAGGCGGTGAGTTACATTGTCACCGTCAGTAAATTCAAGTGCAGAGCTGAAATTTGATTGCTCGTCAATGGTTTTGAGCGTTGTATGGCTCTCGTCCATATAGAGTGCGTATATCTGACTGAAATTGCAATTGGTGGATTTCATGAGGTTAAATCTGTCCTCTTTTGCTTTTGAAAGAGTGAACTCATGCGGCAGAATAACTCCTTTTGAAAACTCCTCAAGCCGAACGCGTGCAATAATTCCCTTTATGCTTTTGCGCTCGCCGTAAGCGGTGAACTCCTCTTCATAAATATAAATTGCAGGCTTTTCCTCATAAATCAACACACCTTTTTCTTTCCACATATTGAGTATGTCAGAGGCGTTTGAATACGGATCTTTACCCTCCTTAGGAAGCTCAAGACGAATTACGTTGTACTGATTTTGGCTGATATAATCAAGACGCTGCTGTTCGCTGATTATATCGTAGGGCGGACAGCAAAGCGTTGAGATCTCCCCTGCCTTTGATGTGTTGTACCTCATTCCCCTGAACGGTTTAATTACTGCCATAAAATTCTCCCTTAAATTAAAATTACTCTAATTTAACAATATAAAAAATTCTTCGGCGAAAGACGAAGAAACCAACAAAACTGCTTGCTTTCACAAGTAAACAATATTATGTTTCAATGTTCTCTCAGCCGTCAAAATCTTTGATTTTGGTAACGGCGTGAGGTTATTATAACATAATTCTTCGGCGATAGCCGAAGAAAGCGGCAAAGCCGCCATTTGCGCAAGTAAACAATATTATGTTTCAATGTTCTCTCAGCCGTCAAAATCTTTGATTTTGGTAACGGCGTGAGGTTATTATAACATAATTCTTCCGTGATAGCCGAAGAAAGCGGCAAAGCCGCCGTTTGCGCAAGCAAACAACATTATGTTTCAATGTTCTCTCAGCCGTCAAAATCTTTGATTTTGGTAACGGCGTGAGGTTATTATAACATAATTCTACAGCGATAGCCGAAGAAAGCGGCAAAGCCGCCGTTTGCGCAAGCAAACAATATTATGTTTCAATGTTCTCTCAGCCGTCAAAATCTTTGATTTTGGTAACGGCGTGAGGTTATTATAAAATAATTCTTCGGCGATAGCCGAAGAAAGCGGCAAAGCTGCCGTTTGCGCAAGCAAACAATATTATGTTTCAATGTTCTCTCAGCCGTCAAAATCTTTAATTTTGGCAACGGCGTGAGGTTATTATAACACAAAACCATAATCAAAACAATAAAATAAATTAATTATAAAAATCATTGACAAAAAAAGCAAACTTTGATATAATAACACTTGCGTTGATTAACACGCGCCAATAGCTCAGTTGGTTAGAGCTACCGGCTCATAACCGGTCGGTCCGGGGTTCGAGTCCCTGTTGGCGCACCAACAATAAAGCCGCATTAGAAAGCCACTTTTTGCTTTTTAATGCGGTTTTTATTATACTAAAAATACCGAAAAATATCGTAAATCACCGTAAAAAACCGATAAAATGTTAGTCAAAATGTTAGTCAAATAATTTTGTTTATGGGTTTGGGCTTTTGACTTTACCTAATGTTAAAATAAAAAAATTAAAAAACATTACTTTTTTTGTAAAAAAGTATTTACATTATAATAAATGTATGTTATAATATATAACAATAAAAACAAGATATAACAATAAAATAAGGGAGGTTCAAGAAATGGAAGAAAAAAATTTAAATGAAGTTAATGATAGTGTACTCATAAAAAATGCGCCGTTAATAACAATCGAAACGATATACAGAGAAGCACAGGGATTGAGGAGCGGCTCATACTACAAAGATGAGGTTTTAGAAGCGTTTGAGGGTAAAGACGGTGAACTACATTTTGAATATGCAAAACCTGACAGCTACGAAAAAACCGCAAAAACAAACAAAACACAGTATCTTACATATAGTTTGCAGCACGGAGCTAAAAACGTTGAGATTTTCGGCGTTAATTGGGACAATGTAAAATCTATATCCGGCAAAACATTTAATTTAAGGCAAATAATAAAGCAACATGGATTTCGCTGGGACGGACAGAAATGGATTAAGATAGAGTCATGTAATTAATTAACAACAAAACAGGTTATACTATAAGTTTTAATATATAAAATGGTGTCCCCCAAGGGACACCAGTAAAAATAAAAATAAAGGAGATTTTAAAATGTGTAGATTTAAAAGTGCAATAATACTAAAAGACAGAGTATTTATACCTGATTATGACAATCACAAGAAAATGTTAGAGGAATTAGGCATAGAGGACAACATACAAAATGCCGAAAAACTATTTATCAAAGCTACGCTTACTCCCAAGGGTGGAGATGCAATCCCGTCTATTAACGACATGATAAATTCTCCAAAAACTATGCTTACTCCTAATGGTGGAGATGTATTCAGTAATATAAATACTTGGGAATTTGTTGTTGACCAAGATATTTTGCCTGATTGGTATGTTAAAGACTACGATAAACAGCGAATGGTAGAAGCCGTAAAAGAATGGGCTAAGAATCGCATACATATCGGAGTTGAAAACTTAAAAATAAACAGCGGAGAAAATCATTACATAAAAGATTGTAAAAATGTATTTATTTACGGTAATGCAACAGTTAAGTGTATTTGCGGCAATTCAGAGATTTTTAGTATTTGCGGCGATGCAACGGTTAAGAATATTTACGACAATGCAATGGTTGCGCTTATTTATGACAGTTCTAAGGTTGAGTTTATTCATGGTAATGCGACGGTTGAGTATATTCATGGTGATGCTACTGTCGGAAATATTTGTGAAAATGCAACAGTTAAGTGTATTTACGGCAATGCAATGGTTGAGTGTATTCAGGGGGAAGCAACAGTTAAGTGTATTTACGGCAATGCAATGGTTAAGAGTATTTACTGTAAAGCAATGGTTGGGGATGTTTGCGGCAGTGCAACGGTTGGACGTATTTATGGCAGAGCAATAATTAATAATGTTGGCGGCAGCGTAGCGCTTGAATGTATTCAGGGCGATGCTACTGTTAAAAATATTTGCGAAAATGCAATAGTTAAAGATATTTGCAAAAATGCAACAGTTATGTGTATTTGCGGTAATTCAATGGCTGAGTTTATTCAGGGCAATGCAACAGTTAAGTGTATTCAGGGCGATGCAACAGTTATGTGTATTCGTGGTGATTCAACGATTGATATAGCTAAAGGACAATCAACAATTATAACTTCGCCACATTTAAAATATAACAACCAAGATAAATTGACTTTACTTGAAAATGCGACTTTAAAGGATTGCTATAACAAGGTAATTTATCAAAGTGGAGATTATAAGTTGGTGTCGTTGTCAAATACAGATAATAGTGACTTATAATGAGTAAATAGTTTGTAATACAGAGTTAAAAACGGTGAGATTTACTCTATAAACTTTAATATATAAAACGGTGTCCCTTCAAGGGACACCCGTAAAAATAAAGGAGATTTAAATAAATGAAAAAAATTATTAACAAAAAAAGATACGATACGGATACTGCGCAAAAAATCGGAGAAGTATGGGATGGACTCCCAACTGATGCTTATTTTACACATGAGGCTCTTTACCGAAAAAGAACAGGTGAGTTTTTCTTTTTTTGTGAGGGCGGAGCTAAATCCGTTTATGGTGAATGGGAGTGTGGTGAAGGACATACGGGCAAAACGATTCAACTTTTTTCGTATGAGCAAGCAGAAACGTGGGCAATGAATAATTTGGATGCAGATACTTACGAAAAATTTTTTGAGGTAATCGACGATGATGGTGAAACAGAGACAATATCGATTGTAATACCTGTTTCGGCTGCATCAAAACTGCGTATAATGGTTTCTCAAACAGGTAAAACATACGGTGAAATAATTAACGATTTATTGAATGAAAATTTCATTGATAAAAAATAAATTTTATAATTAAAAGGAAAGATAAAATATGAATCCATTTGAGAAAATTAAAGTTGATAATTATATAAGATTCCCGTGGCCAAGCAATTTTGAATGTGTACACGATTATGTGGTTACAACACCCCGTGACCATATTGGTGCGCTTTTAAAAAATAAAGACAATGGAATTTATTGTGTTATGGATAGTTTTGGTGCTATACATAGTTGCCCTCAGAATTGGGCAGCAAAAATTATAAAAAACAAACAAAAATAATTTATATGAAAATAACAAAATGCTGGACTTATATTATCTGGCATTAATAAAGCAATAACAGGCAGTACCAAAAGGTACTGCCTGTTATTACAAATAAAATTAATGTTTCAACCCCACAGCAATGCTATCATATTAATCCAAACGAAAGATAAATAGGATATTATCATCAAACTCAAGAAAGATTTATTATTTTAATAATATACTATAATCGTACACAAGACTATAATAGCATTGTTGACATTTATAAGTATATACTCAATTCAAATAAATGTCAAGTTAAAAACAAAAAAATCCCCGAAACAATCCATAAAAATTGTTTCGGGGATGAATTTATGCATATATAATTATCCGAGTATTTTTATTCAAGAGTTATCTGCAACTTATCAATCGACTTGCCGAACGCTCCTGCATAGCCGTCCATTGATTTGCTGACGTTAGTGTCAAACTGGTAATCGTAGTACGATGTAGAGCTAACAGGACTTACTCTATATTTAGCTTCATATATCTGACCTTGATTTCTTAAATCGTTTGGTGTAGTATAATAAACTCTTATTGCGTCTACCTCTGTGCCGTTTCCTGCATACTTAGTTGTATCGGTTGTGCTGTAACCTGTAATCTTGCCTAGCCATTTGCCGTTTTTCGTATGTACCTGATACCATACAGATCCTTTAGTGACCTTAATTGCTACTGCTACAATAGGGTCGTTTTCAAGCCCTGCATAGTCCTCAAGATTAGTAACCTCCGGAAGCCAGCCTTTCTTTTTTGTTTTTACTCTGTAAATAACATCTGGCTTTTTAACGCTCGTAGTATTTGTGGAAGCCGCATAATCAGGTCTGCAAACACCTGAAATAACGCTTGCGCTTCGAGTTTGTCGCTTTACTTCGCCGTTTGACGTTGAACCTGTGTTGCCCTCAATTGTTGTATATGTACCGTCAGCGTTGCATTTCTCTATAATGCCGACATGGTCAAGGGAGTATGTAATCGGCACGCTTTCCGAACGGTTATTGCTCCAATGGAATAAAACAATATCTCCCGGCTTAAATCCGCTTGTCTTGAATTTATTACGGGCGTAGAACGCATTGCCTAACACTCCGCAGCCTGCCGTTTTGACAAATAACATATCCTCTGCCCCTGCCTGTTTGAATAACCACCAAATAAAGACAGCGCACCAGTCATATTCATTTCCCGATACATCAGAGCCGTAGAAAGCCTTGTTATATTTACATCTCTTAATATTGGTGGCCTTTACTCCAATTTCTTTTTTTGCAAGTTCAAGTATTTTTGAAGCTGTTACTTTTGACATAATTATTTTGCCTCACTTTCTGTCGAATAGCAGATATATTCAATTGCTTCCTCATAATTGCCCGCTAAAACATCTTTTTCCTCTGGTTTAACAAGATATTCTCTTGGGAATGATTCTTCAGGTGCATATGATAAATCGTCTGTATATACAATCCAATAATTTCCAATATCCGTGCAGTTTTCAACATAAAGAATTTTTACAGGTATATTTTTTTCGTCAAGTTTTTTCTGTAATCCTTCAATCGTCATCAAATTAAACCTCCTCATTATTTTCTTGATTTTCATTGTTTGTTGTATTAAACCGTGCTACGTCAACTTTAGCCTCTGCGATAACATACGCAACCACGCCGCCAAGCGCAGATATGATTGCTGTAACCTGAGTTACGATATTATCGCCGCAGCCAAAGAACACCATAACAGATATTATAAAATCTGCTATTAATGCCCAGAATTTACGGCTTGATAGTTTTTGTTTCCAATCAATTTTCATTTTTATCCCTCACAATCTTCTGTTATTTCATTTTCCAATTCGGGCGGCTGATTAATAATCTTTTGCTTATTCTCAACCGCTGATTTTATCAAATAGCCTACTATTCCGCCTGTCATTGGCAATCCTATGTAATTGAGCAGACTGTCTAATGTCAGATATTCAGGCACGACAAACGCCTGATACACAATTACCGACATTCCGAATACTGCTCCTGCAAACCATAAAACAATCATTAATGCCAATACTTTTTTGGAGTATTCCCGAAAAGTCTTTAACTTTTTAATATGTTTTGCCTTTTTCATTTATTTTCCTTTCATTGTTTATTAATTTCTTCGAGGTCGCTAATACGGTGATTAGCAACATCGATTTTTTCCTCTTGTACATCGAGACGTTTTTCAATGTTGTATGTACGCTCAATCAGGTTATTGTGCTTATCAACCTTTTTTTCCAACTGTTCAATCCTGTAGTTTGATAATTTCGATGTTGCAAAAATACCTGCAAGCGAACCGAACAATGTACCTACAAAACTGAGCACAGCTATGATAATGTTTTCGCTCATTCAGCAGTCTCCACATCAGATTCATTTACCGTTGGAGTGTCGCCCCACACGGCAATAACAGCGTTATACTGAGCTTCGGGCAGAAATGTTTTAATCTGTTCCCTGCCGCGCTCCGAGTTCATATATGCATTTCGGATGTTTCCCCCTATCTGCATTTCCTCGCCGTTCACGTTTATATACTGCTGTCTGAGAATTGATACGCTGTCTTCAGTCAGCATATCAAGCGTTATTTTTTCTTTAATCTCCATAATTACTCCTTTATCTTTATGAAATTTTATATCTTATTGAAAATGACAGTCTTTCCCCCTCGACAAACTCGTCCGTGTTTAAAAACAGGAGCGTTAAACTGCTTGAATTAACTCCTATTGCCCATAGCATTTGTCTTTTCTGTGTGGTAACACACATCTCACGGGGATTTACAGCATTTTTGCAAACATATGGTAAATTGGACAACATAATATTGGTCATTGCAGACGGTGGCGTAAAGGCTTTAAAATCAACATATGCATACAGTTGTACCCAGTCTCCTATTTTCTGATATTCAAAATTTGCCGACCGGACTCTTTCCGCTGCACTTTGTGAAATTTCAAAATCCCCGTGTCCTGTTTCAATATTATCTACAGATTGTCCCGAAATTTTTTCAAACGCATCCTCGCGGCCGAGCCTACCTTGGTCTTTTACTATATATATATCACCCGTATCAGCCACCTTAACAAAATCACCATTCTGTATTGTTGTATAATTTAATGCTAATTTTTTGTCATTATTAGTAACTGTAATTAATCTTGTTAAGGCTTCCATGGGTAAATTAAAAGTCGGGATTTCGCCCTTAAGCCTTTGAGCATCCCAAAAGTCCGGAAGGTCTGATTGGAAGTTGTTAGAAATGTTGCTATTAATGTTTTTAAGGGCATTTTCGATTTGTGACAATGCATTGTAATCATCAACACAATGGATTGTTGCAGTGCTTGGAATTGCTTCGTCTTCAATAGTAATCTGCCTGTTGATGTTATCAATATACATATCTGTCAGATTTGAACACCCTGTAAAAGCGCCACTTTGAATTCGGGTTACTTTTGATGATATAAAGGCTGTTTTGACATTTAAATTGCTTGTAGCATATCCTGCCGACAATACGGTCAAGTCTGATGTTTTTATCGGGATATCATTTTCATCAAACAACACCGATACAGACAGGGCAAAGCGGGATTTGCTGCCGGTCTTTGTGTATGCATCCGTAATTCTATAGCCCGAAAGCGTTGTAGCCTTGTCAGCTTTTTTATCAAGTTCTGTATTCACTGTCTCTGTGTCAGCCTTTTTGTTAAGTGCCGCGTTTACTGCCTCTGTGTCAGCCTTTTTGTTAAGTGCCGCGTTTACTGCCTCTGTGTCGGCTTTACTGTTAATCTTACTGTTAACGCCCATCAGTCCCTTAAAGGCATTTGATAAAGCATTAAAATCATCTGCATAATGTATCTCCGTTGTATCGGGTATTGTTTTTGGAGATATCTCAACTGCACCAGCGACATTATCAATGTATATGTCTGTTAAATTGGTACATCCGTAAAATGCGCCGCTTGTAATTGATGTAACGTTTGATGGTACAAAAGCAGTTACTACATTTACATTACCTGTAGCAAACCCAGCCCCCAGCTCAGGGAGAATTGCACATTTTATAGGTACAAAATTACTGTCAAATAATACAGTAATACCCAACTCGTCAGCTTTTTTGCCAAGCTTATCATCTATTTCGTCATAATCGTAATAGTAATCGGTCAGATATTTTATTACTGCGAGTGCAGTCGGGTATTTTTCGGAGTCTGAAAACTTTTTATCAAATGTTTTAACCTTATTGCTGAGTAATTCATACAAATTTGGCGGCACTGTGCCAGTACCACCGCCAGAACCGGCCATAGCGTTTATAGCTTCAGATAAGGTGCTGTAGTTTCCACGAGCCTCTATGACTTCTTTTATAATGTCAGTAACTGTACCTAAAGATTTGACATTAACAACAGCTTTGTCAATAATTGATGGCTTTACCCTTACTTTAAATGCAAATGGCGGAGTTAAAATGTAGCTGCTGCTTGTGTCGCAAATTTTAACTTCGACTGACATAATGCCACTTAAAGTTGTAATGTTTTTATTATCGATAGGGACTTCTATGTTGCCATCGTTATTAACCGAACACTTGACATTATCTTTTATTAAAATTCCGTCCGTTACAAATGATGCTGTTACAATACTGTTTGATGGGACACTTAAATGCAGTGAGTTTGCATACAAATGAACATCTACAATTCTGACGCTTTTATCATTAACACTTTCAATTATTTTAACTTGCGGTGCATTAACGTCATTAATGTCGATTTTATAAATTTGATGTGGTACTTCCAAAATTTTTACCTCCTCTTATTTGCAATAAAGTTGAGTAACGATGTTTTTTGTTCCCCTACTTCAATTAATGTGTAGCGTTCAGCCAAACTGTCATATACAACTTTGCATATTTTTGCTGTAAGATTAGGCTTGTTTTCTCCGAATAAAACCTTAACAGTGTCACAAAGTTTAAGATGTTGCATTTTATCAAGTTCCGAATTATATGTAATGGTGACATTTACTTCTTCAACTGTTCGATGATTAACATTAAAAATCATATATTCGTTCGTAAAATATGTAATCATGTCTTGAACATCTTGATAATTTTGTCCTGTTCGTGGATTGACTTTTAAATCTCCGCCGAAATAGTCTCTAATTTTATCTGAGAAATCAATTAATTTTACTTTTGGAAATATTCTTGTAGTGCTTGATTGGACAGGCTCACCTGCAAGAACGATATAACCGCCATTTGCATCAGAACGCGTCACTTTAGCATATCCCATAAGATGTGAATATGCCGCATCATTGGTAACGGTTTGATTGTAGTCTGACATATTACGCCCAAACATTAATTTATATTCAGTGTCCGTACCCCTATTTTCCAATAGTTCAATATTAAAATTGTTGTAGTGAAATTCTCCACCAAATGCACTCAAAATGCTGTTATCGCTTCCGCCAAGAATATCCCCAAGTTTTTTAGATGGCGCATCACTTAAATCAAAGTTTTTTTGCGTTGAAATATCACTTGAAAAAGTGAAATGATTCTCAAACATTAAATCATTAAAAATCTCTGTCATTATTTTTTGTGGAGTCCCGGTTATAGAATAGTCTACGGTATTTCCGAAATTTGATATGCAGTTTTGCATACCTAAATATTTAATATGCTGACCTTGAATTTCTATTTCTCCTGTTGATTTAACAACGAGCTTATTAATTTCAAACAGCTGCGGAGGGTCATCGTTATTTGCTTTTGCTTTTACAATCATACTAATGCCTACTACATCTGCGAGAGGGTCTGTGCCAGCGACAAGCATATCAAGAGTGTATGCCCCGTTTCTTTCTTCGGTGACTTCGCATTTTGTACAGTCACGGAAGAAACCGTAACCGTTGTTGTTATAATATGATTTATTAAGTGTTGCATCATATAATCTCGGCAGCATTATAATCGCCTCCATTTCGGAATGATTTCTATTGATGAAAAAACTGCACCATTTTTAGGGTGAATTAATATATTGTTTGTTCCGGGTTTAAATATTGGTAAATAATCAAAATTAACAAGAGAACTGCAATTTTGTGTATCTTTGAAAACACTTTGCTGTGCCGTATCGTATTCAATATAATCCACGACATTTCTTGCTTGATACGAGATTCCATTTACAGATAATGCAATAGTTCCGCTTCCGTTTATTTTTATATATGGTTCAGCGGTGTAAATCTCAGGGTTATTTAGTTCAAATTCTGTTTTTGTGGTAGTAAATTTTTTTTGCCCTAAATCCGAATACCAAAACGGCTGGCGGTTGAATGTAATTGAGGTGTCAATGTGTTTGTTTAATTTACTTGAAATCTCACCTATTGATGTACAAACCGCATAACAGAAATAACCCGGATTGTAATCATCACGCAGGATTTTATAATTATCATCATTAGGAGCTAACCAGTCGATTAGTTCACGAGCAAGCGATTCTGTATCTTCCGCTGTTACGAGATACGGAATGGAATTAATTTCATAAGGAGGCATGTCAACATTTTTATATCTTTTGTTGTCAACAATTATATCTCCGCTTCTGCCTGTAATCGAGCTAAAACTAATATCACGCTCTGCAACAGTTCGTGCAGGCGGTGTTTTTATGCTAAATCCCATTTCATTCAGGGATTTGCCATTGTAAATCAAGTCTTTCATGTTTTACCCCCACGCCATTCCTTTGTTTATTATCCTATCTCCTAATGCAACTGATAATTTATCGGCAAGTGAATTAATATCATTGTCGTTGTTGATTGTTACGTTTCCAAACGAAAAATAAAACTGCGGAGAATTGGTTGTTACTTTGCTGATTGTTTGCACTGATGACGGTGAAAAAATTCTGTTTCTGCCAAGTTCCGATAAATTAGCATTGAGATTATTTATTCCCGATAAATCATAGTTTAGATTATTAAGGCTATCCGTCGAAACTTTAGTAATACTTTTTGAAATGTTTCCTATTGAATTTTCAACTTTATCTGCGTTTGTATCAATACCTATTTTCCAACCGAGCATTAAGTTTTTACCTAATTCATCACGAAAAAGTCTTGATGGCGAGTGAATGCCAAAAAAACCTGTAATGTTATTCCAAAGTTCATCACAAAATCCGCTTATTTGTTCCCAAAGCCACGCCGCACCGTCACTAATACCTTGCCATAATCCTGATAATATATTTCCTCCAATTTCAACCATTTCACCAAATAACGAACTAAATCCATCAACAATTCCCATAATTATTTCAGGAATATGTTCTACAATTCCTGTTATAATTTTCGGTGTATTTTTTATAATCGCAACAAACAATTGTATGCCTGTTTCAATTAATTGAGGTAACGCGGACAATAATCCATTTATAATACCACTTATTATTTCTGGCAGAGCTTCAACAATGGTTAAAATAATCTGAGGCAAGGCATCAATCAGTGCAAGAAATAATGTTATTCCTGCATCAATTAATTGAGGTAAAGCAGCAAGCAGTCCGTTAATTATGCTGTTTATTATTTGTGGCAGAGCCTCAACAATTGTTGAAATAATATCCGGTAACGCATCAATTAATGCTGTGAACAACTGTATTCCTGCATCAATTAGTTGAGGTAATGCGGCAAGCAGTCCGTTAATTATGCTGTTTATTATTTGTGGCAGAGCTTGTAAAATTGGAGCAATAATGTCTGGCAGTGATTCTATGAGAGTGTTAAATAGAGTTACAAGACATTCAATAATAATAGGCAAATTTTCAAGGAACGCTTGCAATATTAAATCAATTATTGTCGGGATTGCCTCAACGATGGTTATTAATATTTTGGGTAGTGATTCGACTAATGAAGTTAATAAAGTATTCAGTGCTTTAATTATAATAGGCAGTAATTCAGTAAAACTTTTAAAAATAGAAGGAAATGCAGCTATTAATGTAGGTAAAGCTTGTAACAAACCATCTGCAAGAGAAGTTATCAGAGAAGTAACGGCTCCCATTAGCTGTGGAGCTAAACCAATAATAGTATCAATAATGTTAAGTAAACCATGTGAAATCATAAGAATTATTTGAGGCATATTTGCAGATAAGGCATTACAAATATCAATAACTATTTGACCTGCTGCCTCAATTATACTATTGGTCGCTGATAATAAACCACTTGCAAGTGAAATAGCAATTTTTACAGCAGCATTTGCAACACTTGTGCTATTATTTGTCAGACCATCGCAAAATGAGGTAATAAGATTTGTAGCTATATCAAGAATTTTCGGAATATACTCGCCAATTTTATTAACTACTTTTGCCAGTACATCACCAAAAGCAGTAACAAGTCCTTCAATGCCTCCCTCAGATAAAGCTGTACTGAGCGTTTCAATCATTCCATTACCATCTTTCATAATTTCCTTTAGCGGCTCTTGAATGTATTGGTAAACTGATGAAGCAAGATTTTTTGAACCTTCGATGAATTTATTTTTTTGTGCTGAGAAAGTGTCCTGCATAGTTTCAAAAGCTTCAGTTACAACATCTGTTGATGTTGACATTGCTTTTAAATCTTCGGTATATGTAGATAATGAATCACCTGTAATAGTAAGTGCAGCATTAACAGCTTCGGTACTCGACATCATTTCATACAAAGATTGTCCGTTACCTTCTGCATAATCCCTAACCATTTGCAAAATCTCAGCTACACTGTAACCTTTATCTTGCAATTCACTAAATGAAAGGGATTGTCCTGTTGCCGATTCAGCAGCAAGTTTAACATTCGAATACAAAGTCGAACTTGTATCGGACAGTTCAGAGTATAATGTTTTTAATTGTGTGCAGGCGGTTTCTGTTTTAACTCCTTTAGCCGTCATTACCGATAAAGCCGCTCCAACCTCTTGAAAGGAAACACCTAAAGCGGTTGCGGTTGGAGTTACTTTTGATATGTTGCTTGCTAAGTCGCCTACAGTAGTTTTTCCAAGATTTTGAGTTTGTATCATAACTTTAGCGGCATCTTCTGCGGACAAAAGTTCAGAACCATAAGCATTAACAGCCGATGACAAACCATCAACAGCCGTATCTACTTCAGTAAAACCACCAACAGCAAGTTTTGAAGCGAGATTTAAATAATTAAGTGTATCTGCTGTATCGATGCCAGCAGAAAGTGCGGAGTACATGGACTCTGATAGAGTGGTTGCTGAGATACCTGTAGATGTTGATAAATTAAGTACGCCTGAAGATAAATCTTGTAGAGATACTTTATTCGTATCTGCAAGGGTTTGGACTTTTGCCATTGACTCCTCAAATTCACCGCCGTAATTAATGACCGCTGCACCAGCGGCAGTTACTCCTGCCGCAGCTACCGTTATACCTGTAGCTACAGCCTTCGCAGCAGATTTAACTGCGACAAGTCCTCCTGATGCTAAAGATTTTGAGGATTTTTCCAGCTTATCAAAATCCGATGTAGAATTTTTAGCATGGTCGCCCATGTCTTTGATTTTTTTACCTGTGTCGTTTGCTTCATCGCCTGTTCCAGCAAGCTTCTGCTTTGTTTCTGTTGACTGTTTTTCCAGCTTATCAAGGTTTGATTTAGCTCCTTCAATTTCGCGTTGAAAAGCTCTGTATTGGTCAGCTCCCAGTTTTCCGCTTTTAAACTGTTTTTCAACTTGTGACTGAACATTTTCAAGCTGTTGCAACTTTGATTTTGTATTGCTAATCTGTTCGGCAAGAATTTCCTGCTTTTGCGATAATAATGTAGTATTGGAGGGGTCAATATCTTTTAAGGCTTTGTTAACTTTATTAAGCTCACTGTTTAAAATTCTTGATGTTGTATTAACGCCTTTTAATGCAGCTTGTAAATCTGTAGTGTCGCCGCCAATTTCAACTTTAATACCTTTAATAGTGGAAGCCATATTTATCCTCCAATCTGTTATATTTTTCTATAAATTCTACATATCGCTTTTCTGAAATCTTACCACTGTGGAAATCCTGTTCAACTATTGGTATAACAGATTTCATTTTATTGTAATTTTTTTCTTCTCTGTGTAAGTCCTCTTTTCTTTGAATCTTGTTATTGATAATGCAAAAATCAATAACAAATCCGAGGGAAAGTTTATAAAAATCGGCAACAGACAAGCCATTGACGGTTGCGTAAGCCAGAAGCTCAACGGCCGTAAAATAATACTTCACAGCTTGTCCGCTGCCGTCGTTTAGTTTTTTGATGTAGATTTAATATCTTCGTTAATAATTTCAATTGCGCTCTTGGTTGCGCCCATAAGACCTGTGATTGAAAACTGAGCCGACCATGAAAACATATCGGCAATTGTGTTGTCAGCGGTTTTTGCAGTTGCCCAGAGAATCCTACAAAATATAGTAAGAGGAATGTCTGATTCTTTCTTGATCTTTTGTAATTCCTCAACGTCCTGTAAAAAACGTCTGCCTTTAAAATTATCCTCGTAAATAAGTATTGTTGAGGCATTCGCCTCAATTGTTACTTTTTTATCATTAATTGTAATCTCTTTACGTGCCACTCTTTATTACCTCCTTTTTTGATAATGCATTAATTTTAGCAGTGACAGTCGGAACGGTAACAGTAGTTGGCAATTCGTTTGCATAATTGGTGACGCAAACAAATTGATTATCCGGGCGAGGATTAGCTGCAATAGAAAATTCGGGAAATTCAGGGTCGAAATTTCCCTCTGACGTCTTAGATTTTTTGCTCGGTCTGTTCGATGCGGAACAATAAAAATAAGTATCAATAGCATATTTATTTGTTGAACCAAGAAGTTCTTTTGCAACCACGAGTGCAAATTTTGGACTTGCTTTAATTTCAGCTATTTCAAGAATACTTCCGTCTTCAAGCTTGGTTTTATTAAACCAATCAGTTTCAATTTTATCAATTATTGAAATGAGTATAAGTGTAATTTCATAGCCTGAATTTCCTACAGCCTGAATGACAGGCTGTCCGTCTGCATATATTTTGATTGTGTCGCCGCTTGGTTCTGCTGAAATTTCTCTACCACCTGCTTCATCCGATTTAAACCACACTATATTATCATAAGTAATTTCATCCGCTGTTTCTGTTATCATTGCATAACCAACTTTAGCTATAGTGGTTTCCATAAAAAACATCTCCTTTTATTTTTTATAAGTTTTTCGTCCGCCTCCTGCGGACTGTGAATTTTTAATTATTTTTTTGATGCCTGCAATATATTCTGATTTAATAGTTTCCGCCGCAGGCTGGATATGTACTTGAGCAGCAACGCTACCTTTGTGATTTCTTTTGACATGTGGCTTTTCAAGTAAATGCGTTCTGCGATAGTGCTTTGCGTTATATACGGTTTTTTCGTAGGTGCTGAATGTGTTTTCAGTAACCTTTACTTTCCACGATTTAGCATATTTCCCGGTTCGCTTCGGACTTGCATTTTTTATAAGTTCTTTAAGCCTCTCTGCTTTTTCGTCCGTCAGTTCAATAATTCCGTATTGAATATCCGCTGACCAGCTATTAAGAGTTCCTGCAACAGCTGACGAAATTTCATTAGGCTTTACTTTTTCATCACTCACCCGAAAATCAACTCAAATTCATAGATTGTTTCGTAGTAGTTTTCAGATTCAACAAATGCCCTTTCGGTTTTCTTTGCATTTATGCCGTTTAGTCTGAACCACGATTCAATCTGAGATTCACTGAGAATATCGCTTTTTTCTGTATAAAGTTCAACCGCTATTTTTGTTTTTGTTATGATAGGTATTCCGTCTGCATATATGCAGTCTTCTGCTGAGCGGAAATAACAAGCATATGGGGTAGAAACTGATTTTTTGTATTCAGCTTCAGCTACAGGAATACCGCAGTTTTTTATAGCTGTTTTAAAATCGCTGTAACTATGAAACGCCATCTTCTTCACCTCTGTATAGTCCGCGCTGTGACAAACTTAAAACAGTAACGGCAGGATTAGTATCCGGCAACTGCTGAACTTGTTCAATTTTATAGCGCGTATTTTTTATTACCGCTGCGTGCTGTGTGTTGAGTTCTAAATCTCTGTGAATATGAATTACCAAATCGAGCTTAATATCGCTCTGGCGTGCAGCGTAGTAACGCTTGACACCCACAGTACGATTACCGTATTTGAATTTTTTAACTGTATTGTGGATTATAACGTCATCTTCGTCGGTTTCATAAATATCCACAATTCCGTCATTGAAAGTCAGGAATTCAATCGGAGTTTTTATTTTCATATTCCTGCACCTCGTATTCCTGACGCAATGCTAAAATTTCCGCTTTGTAGTTAATGTCAAACATCTCAGAAGCGTTGCTGTAAGCGTATCTGCAATAAGACGAGAGCAAATATCTCGCGCGAGTAGGTTTTTCAAAGTCATCATCTGACAGAAGTGGGTTAAATGAGCGAAGGTGCTGTTTGCCGTCCTCAATTATGATATTAATCTTTTTGTCGTTAGAGGTATCCTCTATATTGATGTCAAGCATCGTTTTTATATCTTCAAAGACTGGCATTTACAGCACCTCCGTTATAAATGATTTAATCTTTAAAACTTTTACTCAGCCGCCTGATTTTCGAGGACAACCGAAAGTTTAAGCGGTTCAAGCTTTGAAATGTCAAGGAAAATAAAGCTGTTGTTGTCCTTTGCTCTTCCTGTTCCGTAAAGTTTAATGGTGTAAGTTCTGTTATCTTCAAGGAACTGATAATGGTCGCTGTAGTCGAGTTTGCCATCTTTTCCTGTTGAAAGACAAGCGGCGTATCGGCTGAGCATACCGAGTATCGCTGTACCTTCCGTAACCATTTCGGACTGATATACGTTTGTCGGGAATGGGAATATGTTATTTTTGTAACTGCCATCTGTTGCAAGAACGGTTGTGGCAGGAATGATTTTACTTATGTAGTCCTGCGGATTTACGATAAGGTCAACAGTAGGAACGATACGAGCCTTGCCGCTTTCGGTTTTTGCAAGTTTTGCAACTGTGGCGCAGTAGCTTGTAACATCAAGCCCTTTAAGACTTACTTTTTCTTTGTCGGGATAAACACCCTCTTGAACAGAGCCTTTGAGGTCTTTGCACATACCGATAGGCATATTCTTGCCTGTACCGCAGATTATGCCATTTTCAAGTCCGTATGCAAGAGCATCGCCGAGAATAGCACGTACATATGCGTCAAGATAACCGGGAGCAAGGTCAAGTAAATCCTTTGGAACTGGTATAAACGCTGTAAGTTTATTGGTGCTGAATTCAAGCGAATGGATTGTTTCGTTGAGTTCCTGAGTAATTGCAGATGTAATCTGCCCCCAAGCTGCAAGCTTTTTAGTGTCATCAGAATAAATCCATTTGACTGAACCGAAAGTGTTCTGAATATTTAATGCGGCAAGCAGCGGGTGATTCTGCTCAATGTCAGTAAGAACAGTATCAATAATTGTCTGAGGAATGGTGAGGTCAACATTTGAAAGTGCCTGTTTAGGGTCGAGGGATTTCATTGCAGTTGCAACATTTTCGTAGAACTTCTGTTCAATTGATGTAAGCTGTCGAATGCCGCGCTTTGCAAGAATTGTCGAGTCTGTTGTTGCCTGAATTTCGTTAAATGTGTCAAGCAAACTTTGCTGTATGCCCTCGGCATATTTTTCAAAAGCTTCTACAATCTGTCCTTCGTCTTTTGAATCGAGCGCATCTTTAAACTTTTGAGCAAATGCTTTGCGCTGCTGCATAAGAAAATCTTTGTTTTTCATTTAAAATTCTCCTTTTATATAAGTTTTATATAAGATTTTTTGAATTGATTAAATTGCTGAGCCATTCATACTTGTCCCCATTCTGATTCGGCTCGGTATCAGGTTTCGGCGGCGCCGGGGGTGGAGTAGGGTTTTTCTTTGCAGCTAACTGCATAAAATCAGCTGCTTTTTTTGCTGTCGGATTTTTCTGCCGCTGTGCTTGTTCAATTACATCAACAGATTGCGACAAGTCAACAGGATTTGCAATTTCATCACAAAGCCCGATTTCAAGTGCCTGCTCTGCTGTCAGAAATGTTTCGGCGTCAAGCAGTTTTTGTAATTCATCTTTGCTGATTTTATCGGTTTTTGTTAGATAAGTATTGCAGCTTGCTTCGTTGATGGTATCAAGGTCATCTGCCGCTTTCCTTAATTCTGCGGCATTGCCATAAGCTGACATCATCGCATTATGTATCATCATTGTTGTATTGCTTGGCATTACAATTTTATCGCCTGCCATAGCAATCACCGAAGCGATAGAATAAGCGAAAGCATCAACGTAAACGGTTTTAGACTGTTGCATACGTTTCAAAATGTTGTAAATTGCAATACCTTCGGAAACCGATCCACCGCATGAATTAATATAAATATTTATATTATCAACAGGTCCTGCTTCATCAATAGCTTTGCGGACATAGTTTGCTGATGTAGTGCTTTCAACAATTTTGCTGTTCCACCAGTCATAGTAATCGCCTTGAATTTCGCCGTACAGATAAATTTCAAGCGTTCTTAAATTACCCTCTTGTTTGATTTCAAATGCTTTGTTTAAATTCATTAGCTCTCACCACCCTTCACAGCCATATCAATCGTTTGGTAATTCTTTGTCATATAGTGAGCGTGTGCCCATTTCTCAGTATCAGGAATCATATTGCAGTAGCGTTGTGCCTGAGCTGGGGAGAGTACACCGCAAGCTATAGATTTGTCAATGTTGTTTGCTAAAGAAATAGCGTCAATGTGACGTACATATGTTGTGTCTATGGACAGATAGCTGCCCTTTAAAAAGCTGCTTTCGCCGTAGCGTTTTTTAGTTATTTCCTGTTCAACCATTTGTGCGAGGGGGTCAATAGCATTCGCTATGAATGAATCAACTGCATCGCTGAGCTGAGAGGCTTCGCCCTTAATAATTGAGGGCGGAATAGTAAAAGCGTTTCCTACGATTGAATATGCTTCACCACGCAGCTTTGTAATATCGTTAATTTCTGTATTTGTAGTTTTGCTTGAATCTGTCGAAGGTTCATTGTAGGAATAACCGTCAAATAAAGGAAGTACGGCATTTTGAGCATTGAAATACTGCTTAAAACGCTTTTGAATCAGGTCATTAAACGTATCTTGAAATTTGGTATCATTTGAAGCCTGATTTGAAATTGTTAAAATTCCCTTATGACCGACTGCTTTGTTATATCGGCTTTCCGCTGACGTCATAAGTTTTTCATAACTCTTGCACATTTGCGCTAAAATACTTGAAATAGCAATGTTATTGTATTTGAGATAGATTACATCACTTTCGTAAAAAGTTCTTGAAAAAGTTAAATTGCGACAACTGACTGATGAAAAAACATCATCATACAGCGCAAATTCTGTTTTGCTGAAGCCGTCGGCAACAAGCAGTTGTCCGTCTGAAGTTTCAACAATTAATGCCTCGTTTTTGAAAATCAAATTTGAAACAAACTCAGTTATAAATTCAATTTTTGTTTGGTGCTTATTCGGAGAATAATTCCATAGATAATACTCGTATTCATATTGTGGCTTGTCGTTGCTGAGTGTGACAAACTCACATTTAGCCAATGAACGAGCAATTAAACTGATTGCGGTAAACAAGGCAAGTTCGGTAAGATTGAATTTTGATGCCTCGTATTTTTCATAAAACTCTTCTAAATCCGATTCACTTATTTCTACACTGCTTTTGCCAATAAGCTTTGAACGAATATAATCAATAAATTTCATTTAATCCCCCCTAAAAGCTATATACCTGAAGCATTTTACTAAAGCTGTCAGCATCAATCGGCGTGTATTGTTTGATTTTGTCTTTTTGCGTATATGCCGCTGCAAGTGCCATAAAACCATCAGTTTTGCGGCTTCGCGGTTCAATTTTGCCGTAAATAATATTTCCTTTGTTGTCGTATGTAACTTTTACATTGTTTGTGTACCAACGCATCAGGGTATTTTTTCCCCAAATAATTCGCCGATTCTGAAAATCGCTTGATATAACGGGGGCTGCTTGCATGAGGTCAGAAGGTCGTACAAGATGTAAATTATTGTTGCCCTTTTTATCGCAATCAAATCCAATTGACATAAGCGGTTTTTTAAGCAATGTGTAACGGTAATTATCAAGTCCGCCTGCTACAATGTTATAATGCTGTTTCATTTCGTTAAGCCATTCTATTGGCAATTCAGGGGGTATCTCAACACCCGGAACAATTGTCAGCAAGCCCTCTGCCGCCGCATCTTTTACAGGGTAGCGGATTCTTGATAAATCCCTACAGCTTTCACATACCCAAGAATGAGTAATCCAGTATATCTTGTTATCAACTTCGAATAGCAAACCTACTGCGAGAAAATCGTGGATTTTAGTGTAATCTATACCAAAAACACAAGTCTTGCCCTCAAGGTCAATTATAGGTTTATTGGTAGCGAGAATATTTTCCCATTCCGTGACAGGCTCTCCTGTTGACCCCTGCGGAATATTCATTCTCTTTGTCATAAAATCGGAATTGCCGAGATGGTCACGCTTCCAGTCGAAATATTCTTTTTTCAGAACTCGCTGAAGTATCGGGAAATACTGCAACGATGGATTTGCCTTATACCAATTTTCAGGATTATCAACTTCTTTTTTATCGTCAAGGCGGCAGATGAACGGAAGCATACCATTATCGGGGATTTCGCCGTTGAGTATTTGCAAAGTATCTGATAGAGTGTTGTCGAGCGGGCCGTCACGTACATCGCCCATTGTAGTTATAATCGTGGTTCGAGGAAGTGCTTTCTTACCCAAACCTGTTTTAAAAACTTTTATAAGACTGTAATTTTCATACGCGTGGTATTCGTCAAAATCTATCTTTCCCGGACGTCCACCGTCCTTTGTTTTTGAATTTGACGTACGAAATTTTAAAACAGAATGTGTTTTCAAATTTGTAATTTCTTCTTTGTTCCACTTAAAGTGCTTAGACATTTTTGCTTTGTTATTTTCAAGTACGTTATAAACGTCGAAAAAAGTTGTTTTTGCTTGGTCTTCTGAGGTTGCACATATGTCAATATGATATTCTTTGATTCCGTTAACGGGAGTAAGTAAACAGAAATCTTCAAAAGCAAGGTAGCCGTTTTTACCTGCTCCTCTGCCAACGAGAATAAGTATATCAGGCCATCTGAGTACACCTGGGGAAATATATGTACAGTTATGTAATGCAAAACAAAATTTCTCCCAGTGGAATAATTTAAAATCGAAGTATTTTTGTAAACTTAGATAGTCTTCAAGCTGTTTATCATCAATGTAAATTGACTCATTTTCAAAGCAGTTTTCAACGTATTTTATAAGTAATTTTTGCTCTTTACAGACAGGGAATTTCTCAGATTTTACAAGGTCAATGTACTCCTTTATGTGCTTATTCATCAGAGTTTATCATCGCATTCCATTTCAACGGTTTTGGTTGTCAAATCAAGCTGTGCGAGAATGGCAAGTCTTTGCTTGTTACAAGCAATAGCGTTTTTGACATTTGGATTGTCTTTAATGTAAGTTTTTCCTGTAGCCGATATAGCCTCATAAGCAAGTCCTTTTTCTTTGATATCTTTCTGCATTTTTCTTTCAAGCTTTGTGTAGTATATATAGCTGTCAATCAAATCTCTAAAAACTTCAACATCAGCGCCTTTTTTCTCAAGTTGCTCAATCAGACTTTTTTTTACACTTGCAAGTGAAGCCATATTCTTTATTTCTCCTTCCTGAAAAATTCTCGCGTACGCGCGTAGAGGTACAGTCTTGACTGCCGCCGTTATCTTTTGGTCAAAAATTTTTTCGATTTTTGACCCGGGGGTATAAAAATTTTTACCATTTTTCTTTGTTTAATTGCTCGATATGATGGTGTTCATCGTAATGACATTCATCACAAAGCAATTCGAGGTTATCATATACCATTGCAAGTTCAGGATGCAGCCGTAAATATTTTTTGTGATGCACAACCATACCGCGCCTATATCTGCCTTTACTTCGGCAGCGTTCACACTCATAATGTTCTGCTTTACGTTTGCGTTCTCTGAGCTCGTGCCATTCTCTTGTGTTGTAAAACGGAGAAGTATCGCCGCAGCGGATTAGTTCTCTTATCCATTCAGTGGTTACGTGCCTGTTTGTCATACTTTAATTAAAGCATAAAATTAACCTTTACTACTGACAACTTTTTAATTATTATCAATAATTTGTTCTATGGTTGCGGTATTAAGACCTCTAAAAGAGGCGCAGATATTGCGTGCTTCTTTTAACCAGCGCCATACGTTACGTTCACTTGTGAATTTTTTTGCGGCAAGATTAAGTACCCGTGCGTTAATATCATTGCGTTTAAATTCTCTTGTCGGTTCAGTAAAGTAAACTTCTCTGACAGTTTCGCAGATATAGTCCTTGCCGCTGCGGTTGAGATATTCGAGAGTCTTAGAAACAGCAAGTAAATCAAAGCGGATTGCAATGCTGTTTTTATTGCTTTTTATTTTACTGTTGCTGAGGCTTAGATTTCCGATTTTTTGTTCTGACGGACAGCCGAGCGCAGAATATAACCTGAATGCCGCTGTTATGTAATCTCTCGTTGAGTCTTTTTGCATCATTATTCCTTCTTTCGCATAAACAATGACAGATGCCATGTGCCATAGTCCTCGTTGTAAATAGCTTCGGCATCAATAAACCTATAACCTTTGTATCGCCGTTCCCAAAAATCAGCGTCATCAATCCGCTGCTTGCAGAGTTTTTCAAGATACCTCGCCGAGAATACTCCGTCCTTTGGCGGCGGCGTTTTAGGTTGTTTTAAATTTCTGCTTGGCGTATAACGCTTGCGGTTTTCGGGCAATAATTCATTTGTCCATTCTTTGCATAGATAATTTGCAAGACGCTCGAAGCCGTGTTCATCAGGCTGCAACTCTTCCACTTTTTTTATATCGCCCCTGCCCCAAAGCGATTTGATTTTCTGACGCTGTAATCTGCCATTCATCACAAAGTGAACATGATAACGAGCTTGACCTGTTCTTTTGCTGACAGTACATTCGATTGCATAAATATATTTCAATTCTTCAAGTTCTGCTTTTTTACGTGCTCGGCGCAGACGCTTTAAGAAATTGTTTACGTCTTTCTTGACATTTTCATATGTCAGTGGCATTTCGTCATCCCGATATGTGAAGGTGCAATAATAATCGCTTTCATTAAAATTTGTATCAAGCAACCGCCTTAATTTCTTTCGGGCGTTTTTATCGTTGAGTTGTTTTTGTGCTGCACGGCTTAACCGCTTCTTTGACCCTCTTGTGTATTTTCTTCCGTCAATGGTGACGGCATAAAATTCAGGCTCGAAACTTTTTCCCGAATAAGTTTTCTTTTCACAAATATTCATTTTATATACCTCGTGTTTTAATGTGGGGACAAAAGAGGGAAAGGCTTTTCCCCCTTTTTTCCCCATTCCTCCCCTTTTATTCCTCTTTCTTAGACCGCCCGAAAATTTTTTTATTTTTATATGTCTGAACGGCTACAAACTTAATACCGAATACAAGGGCTAAAGCGGCAGACCGCCGCAATTGATTTATAAGTATTTTTTTAGCACTCTCAATTTGGAGAGTGCTTTGCTTTTATTTTGCAAGGCAGCCGTGCCTGCCTTAGTTGCAAGATTATTCAATTGTGTGTTTTAATAATGAAAGTATATGTATAACAAAACCGCACGGGATTTTATTATCAGATTATGTTCTTATGCAATTTGGTCTTCTGATTCAAGCCATCTCTGTTCTTTTTCTATGCAGTCCTTAAAATTATCGTCCCACGGAAAGATACGGAACATATTATCCTCTCCGACTATTGGAATTAGACTGTCTTTCATAAAAAGAGCAATATGGCGCTCTATGCAGGTTTTTGTGATTGCATCAATCCATTTACGTTTCGGGACTACTTTGCCTTTTCTGTTACCCGTCTCTGCTCCAACGATTACCCACTGTGCAAAAGTGTCGCACATATGCTCGATTTCGCCACTGTAATCTCTTAATATCGGTTCTATGCTGACAAATGTGTGCCATGCTCCGCCGAAAAAGAACGGCTCGTCCGGAGTTGTTGCAGTAGTACCGTACCACATATTGTCCTTTGCCGGGAGCTTTCCTGCCATTGCGAGATCAATATATCTCTGTGGATTTTTCGTAAGGAATAAATAACGGTGCTGCGGTGCTTTCTCGCAGGCTGCGAATACCTCCTCTATCCACTCGTCCGGCACCCATGAGCCGAAAAGGTCTGCCATACTGCACACGAATATCGTGCGTCCGGCTTTCTTCTCATACTCTCCAAGGCGGTAGCGGTGGAGCGTCGGCTGAAATACAAACGGGTACGGGGCTTTGTTTTTCTTTCCGTTTGCCCGCTCAATAGTTAGCGGTTCGTCAAGTATTTCAAAAAATTGCTCCGTGAAAAAATTCCCGTCCATTGTGTAGCCCCCGAACCTCTCTGCAATCCTCCGTGCGTAACAATACTCGCACCCGTGGTGGCAGCCTGTTACCGGATTCCATGTGCTATCGCACCATTCAATTTTTGTCTTGTTCATTATTTCACCTCACTTTTAAGCCATTTTTGAATGCCTTTATTGCAGCCGCCTTTGTACGGCGTGCCCGAATGGCAGTTACCGCTACAATGACTGCAATTCGTATCGCGGATAAACTCCGCTAATTCCTCAGCACTCATATTTTTAATTCGTTCGTGGTTTGTCATTTTTGTTCTCCTTTAAAATAATTTCATTTGTTGATATGGTTGTTTTATAATCTGACGGGGCTTATACTCTGCAAAATTGCCATTATCGTCCTGTCTAAAAATATCAGCATTGCAAAAAGCAAAGTATTTACATTTATTTGGTCTTTTTGCTCTGAATAATATTTCTCGCATTTTACATACACGCTCCTCTTAAATATTCAGGTTTACCAAATAGGGACATCTGTAGGGGGTCATCGCCTACCCACCACATCATTACGGAACGAGCGTCTTTCCATTTTTCGGAAATTTCAAGCCCTTTTGCTCTACGAGTTTCTAACATTCTGCTAAATGCTCTTAAATAGTTATCGCGGTATTTAGGTAGCCTGATTAAATCAGATTTCATTCCTTTGAAGCCCTGCATTGGACAGCACGCACAGCCTATTCGTTTACAGCCCGTAGGACAGTATGTATTGCCTAAATCTTTAACTTTATAAAGAGGATTGCTACAACAGCCGTAATGATGTAAAAATTCCCACACATCCGCGTCTGTCCAATCTAATATTGGATTAACCATTGTTGATGTTGTCCTATAGCATATCTCTACGAAGCGTCTGTTTTCATCGTTATCCATGTTCAAAACTAATCCGCCTTTTGGATTGATTTTGTAATCAACATCCATTTCCTCGGCTTTGCGCTGAGTTGTTTTAGGCTTGCCTATTATTTTTACAACACCACCGTTAGCGTTTCGTGAGTTGCTTTCGGCGCGCCGAACACCAGTTATTTTTAAACGCCCTTTGCCGCCGTGTTCTTTTAATTCCTTGCAACAATATCGTATTAATCGTGTCGGTGGCATTCCCTTTTCGGCTATTAACTGCCACATAGTTTTTTTAGGCATATCAATCCATACATCGGGGTTTGACTTAACATACTGAACGGTCGCAGGTTCGTCGACCGTAGTTAAATTATGTACTGCTTCAAAATCAACTCCTGCCAATTTTGCAAGAATTAAAATAGTATCGCTATCTTTGCCACCGCTATAACACAGGTAATACGGTTCGGTCTGCGGTTGAAAGTTTTTTAAATAGTCTATAGCACGTTTTTCTTTTGCAGTATCCATTTTATTCCTCTTTTTTTAACGCCTGTTCGGCTTCTTCTTTTGTGAGAAATACGGTTTTGCCGATACTGTCCCACGGCTCAAAATTATCCATATCATCTGGATGTTCATTTGGAAATGCGCTTGTCCAAAAGCCTCTTGTCCCGACTTCTGTAATTTTTATAGGCTCACTTACTATAAAACCATTTATAGCATTTCTGTCTATTTCAGCTTTAAATATGTAATAAATCGTATCTCCAACCTTACAAGGCAATTCAATTATTTTGGATTTGTCTTTGAAAAACTTACAATTTCCGTTAATAGCTGTATTCATAACAACTTCTATAGCACATACTTCATAATGAATACAATCTTTACAAGTCATTCTTTTGCCCTCCTGTTAAAACAGCTATGTTTATTGTGTCGGCTTCTGATATATTTTCTGGAACAGTGCCAAAAATTTTATCAAAAAGCCTATTAAGATATTCTTTGGGGATTTGATGTGCCATCCCTCTCCAAAGCAGATAATGGTACTCTCCGTTCTCGTCGCGCCTATTTTCCCAAATAGCTACTATCTCGTTATGGCTAATTATAGTATCTATTAAATTATCAACTTTACAGGGTTTTATCTTCTCTGTCATTTTAGCTTTCCTCCAATAATTCGGGATTATCGTTTATGTTGCCGATTACCTCAGCTTTTGGTTCACGATTGACATACACTATTTTTCTTTCACTTGTAAATCCCAGAAATCTACCTTCTTTTTCCCACTCGACAGAAAAAATGCAACTGATAGAAGTTTTAAGTATATCTCCCTCAAAAATCTTATTGCCATTCTTATCGGTCAAGCAGGTGTACTGTCCGACTGTTTCGGGAAAGACTTGTCCGTATTTTCCAAGCGGTGTATCGTCTGGGGTTATAATTGACACACCATTAGTTTTAATAACTAAATTTCCGTAAGCCCATTCACCACTTGCAATTAATTTTCCTCTGAATAATATTTCTCGTGATATTTCTCTCATTTAGGTTTCCTCCTACACTTTGATTTTTAAATATGTACAAAGCGTTTCAGATGCTTCAATCCAGCCATAGCAAACTTCTGCTGCATATCCCTGCTCTCTGAGTTTTGTAATCCAGATTTTTTGTTTGTCGGTAGGTTTATTTTTGCCGTACTTTAATTCAATATATAAGCCATGATATTTTCCGTTTGGAACAGGCAAACAAAGGTCGGGTACGCCTGCACGAACACCCTGACGCTTTAAATTGGCAGCTTCTTTTACATTTCGACTGCCACCGTTAGGAATGTGATAGAGTAAGTCCAATGCCGGGTATTTGCATCTCATAAAAGCAACCCAATTGAAAAGTTTGATTTGCTCGTCTGCTTCGTGATGTACCATTATTTTGTTATCTCAATCATTGAACAAAGCGTTTGTAAGTCCTCTTTGCCGTTTACTGCAAACATATTCATGTGCGTGTTTAAATTTTGCAGTGCAACAAATCCGAGAACAAACATTCCTGTTTTTACTGCTATATATGGGAATCCGCCATCGTCATTGCCGCAATATCGCAAAAATAATTCATAGGATTCACCATCAAATGGTGCCAGCCAATTAGGACAATAATAAAATAGACCGTATTTTGTAAATACAGGTTGTACAATATCGCTGCTTTCTTCAAATTTTATTGATAGGCGTGCTCTTAACAATGGTTCTTCTGATTCGTCTGTATCAGAAACATTTATTAAGTCTTTTTCAGTAATATGTGCTATGCTGAAATTATCTCTTTTTTCTTTTTCAACATCAATCAAAGCATATAGCGTCTCGTTATCAATGGGCTGCAAATCGTGCATCGGATAATAAACATATCCATTATTTAGAAACTGAAGATTTTCTTTTTGAAGATTGATAATTTCACATCTGCCGACTTTCTTTGTAAGTGCAGCGAATTTCTTAAATTTCATTTAATCACCTTGATTTTTCTTTAAAATTCGATATAATATAAATAGAGTATTTTAGTTATACTTTATCTTTCGCCGTTACGAAGTGTCCTCTTCGTAGCGGCTTTTTTGCATTAAAATTTGTTTTTAAAACACTATTTTTAATCTCCATCTTTAAAAATTTTAATTTTTACGAGAGTATATGTTTACACGCTTACCAAATACAGCTTTTATAATTATAGCTTTTGGTTAATTTCTCTGCCTTTTCATAATTATCTAAATGTTGAGGATAATATTTTTTTATCCAATATTTTTTTGAGCAATCATCTCCATGCGGCCACCAAGTACCATCATGAATATGGTCAAGATTGTATATTCCTTCGATTTTTTCATATATTGGGTTAATTGGATAGCCAGTTGCAAATGCTAAAGCCAAAACTTCTTCGGGTGACCATTTAGCAATTGGCTGGCATCTATAGGTTCCGTCTTTTACTTGATAAATGTATCCGTTTTTCGCAAAATTAATTGTTCTGCTTCTTGATTCAGAGTTTCTGCAACCCCAGATAATTCCATCAACGTTAAGTTCTTTTTGTTTTTGTTGCAAAACTTTCATTTTAAATCCATCTGGATATATCAAGTCTCCTTTAAGCACAGATTCTACGTCCCAGTTGTATTCGCATCTATATATTTTGCATTTTGTATTATTAAAAAGGTTATTTAGATGTTCATCTCTCCCGTCTATGGGATTTGGAGGGTCTGCACATATGACCTTTATATCGGGTTTAATATATTGAGCCAAGATTAAAACCGCTGTGCCATCCTTACCGCCACCACATGAAACAGCAGGATTATTACATAAAGTAAAAAAATGTTCAATAACTTTTAACGCATCATCAAACTTTCTTTTAAATTCAAGTGTAGATGAAATTTTAAATACATCAGATAACTTAAAATGTTGACTTTTAATATCAGATAAATACATTTTGATTTCTCCTATCTCTTAAACGGACTGAGGAAAACATCATCTTTAATCTTGACAAAATCACCTACTGTGGCACAGGGCTCTTTACCGTCAAGCAGAAAATATGGGCATAAACAACGTGATTTTGAATGGCATGGGCCATCAATAAAAATAGATGGTATATTTCTGATTGCTTTTCCGTTTGAAACTATGCAATCTTTCCAGCTCAAATCAGGTCGTTCTGTTAATTTAAAATCAGTCACTTGCCCATAACCTTGCTTTCTCATTCCGCCGATACTATTTACTCTTTTTGCATAACGAATAACTGATGATTTATTTGAAGATGAGAGTAAAAAAGAAACGCAATCACAAGAAACTCCATATAATTTAATCATTGAGTCTTTTTCAATGCCTGTTTTACGCGTTATATTTTTGTGATAATAAAGCACGTCCTCTCCGCTTTTTCGTTTGCACGCTGTATCACATATTGTTTCTGCATTATGAAAATTTGCAACTGAACAACAGAAAATAAATCTGTTATTTATTTTAGCGCAATCTATTGGTATGTTGAGTTGTTTAATCGAACGAGAGGGCGTATGCCTTGTTATGACATAATCTTTGTTGTGGCCTGATGGAGATATTGCAGAAAAAACGGCATCTAAATGAATATCAGTTGTTGTAATGATTGGGGTAAGTATTTTAAACGTCAATTCAAAAACCATTGTTTAAATCCCCTTAATAAAATCCCGGATAAAATCCATATCGCAAGATTTAATGTTTTTTACATATTCTGTATCATCTATATCTTCATCAGATTTAATTTCTACACGGCCATAACCTCTTGCAACTTTACCTCCTATATGATTTATTAATTTAATTCCGTGACACATTGCGGCTTTTTCAATTTCTGTCGCTTGGGGAGCAAAAATAATCTCTCCAGAAAATGTTGCCCCCTGTATAACTGCTTCGGTTAGGTATGGCATGGGTTTAATATCCAATTTTTCAACATTAATAATAGATTTATCAACGTGACGGGTTTCCCCAATCTCGGTTAGCAATGTTTGACTGTCAAATTCCCCTGTACCTAATTCTTGACAATCTAAAACCAAGAAACCTACACTACACATCCCGTTTATCATAAATTTATAACAAGCAGAACCAAGTAATGATAATATCGGCAGTTGTTTCCGTATTTCTTGAATAAATAATGGATTTAAGCTTGTGAGCAGGTCTTTTCCAAGAGCTCCGCCATTAGCCATAATGGCGTATAATTTATCGTGTATTTTTGGTTCAATTACTTTATCAATATTATTAACGGTGAAAAATTCACGAGTTAATAATCGTCTTATTACTCCTCTGAAAGCGTTACCGCTTATAGCCGGAATTTCAAAAATAGTGCCATTATTATTTATTGGTATTTTACGAAATTCTGAAATATTGCCTGTATCGACTCCTTCTGAAAATGAACCGTGGGCTATTGGTGATAATGCTGTTAATTTAATTTTCATTGTTATACTCCTTATTTATTTTTGTTTCGTTCGCTATAAACTATTGAAATTAAGATATGAGTTTTTTCGCGAATTTCTTTCATCATCGATTCCAATTCTTCGTTGCTTTTTTGAGTAAGCATGTCTATATATATGCCTTGTGATGCACCTACAGATTCGGATAACTTAGAAGCAAATATTGTTGCTTCGAAATTTTTAAATCTGTTAACTCTTCTCTCAAAAAAGCCTTGCCAGAATTGTATGCCGTTTTCTATTCTGTATTGCGAATTTGATGCTATAGACGAAAGAAAATTTACGGCGTCAAATTCGGATTGCGTTAGCATTGGATTTTCAACCTCACTTTTATAAACTAATTTTTCTTTTAGCGCTGGTGTGAATTTAACAATTAATTCAACCAGTCCACAACTCCTTAATGGCTGTATGTGTTCCTCGTAAATCGGTATAAATCTATATTTATCAAGAGAAAAAACCGAGTAATTTCCACTGATAATTTCCGCCCTTGGAACACCGTATGTAACTAAATCTTGTATCTGCTCAACAATGTATGATATATTATGCTTGTCATAACTGAAATAAACTGTTCTGTCATCTGTACCTATATAGGCGTGATGTTCATCTGACAGCCCTGCATATAGCCAGTGATGTTTTTTAAAGCTATAGGGTACGGATAAGACCCATTGCTTTTGTGGGTTGCATATTTTTTCTATGACATCAGTGCGTTGTATTACTTCATATGAATGCATTGTTGCTGAATATATGCACTTAAATCTCATATCGCTTGAAAGATAAATCTTTTCGCAACTTTCACAAATAAAATCGCTTGGCGCTTTTACGAGTTGATTTATTTCCGTAAAAGTATTTTTTAACACTTTTGCGAGTGGCTTTTCAGCTCTTTGCTCACCACAACACGCACATATTTCATTACCTTTACATTGTTTTGCAATAAAAAATCTTCCATTTTTTAAGTGTTCATCCATCTGTTTTACACCCCCTTAACTGATATTTCGGTCACCATATATAGATATTTTCTTTTGGCGTGTAGGAATTCCCGTTCCTATGCGCCTTATTATTTGTCTTTATAAATCTTAATTTGTATGAGCGTAATTGCAAACACGCCCAGAATAACAATAAATATCATTGCGGCTACAAAATTGATTGCTCCGTCTCCAAACGCTTGAGCTACTGCATATTCGCCTATTATGGCTATTACCATAAATATTTCGATAAGGTGTCTTAAAATTGCTTTTACAACACTTTTTAGCAGACTAAGCATTTTTATAATCGCTCCGGCAAAATACAAATACGCCTTTGTGTCTGATAATCTTATCTCAACATTTTTAATATGTTTCACTTTGTTCCTCCTTTGCGTGAATATGTCTTCCCTTTGCCCTGATTATAGAGTGCGGACAGTTTGCATCTTGTAAAACGCACGAAACCATAATCTTGCCGCTGCGCGGATGGTGCGAATATATGACCTCTTTTATGTAACTGCAATTAATTGGTTTTTCGTTAGGCAAACAGCATACAACTGGAGACAAGTCTAAAAATGCTTTTTTTATTTGACGGGCATTCACTTATTTTCACCTCTTTATAAAGATTTATCTTGCTTTTTTGATTCGAAATAGCTTTTTAAATCATCTTTAGAAATTCGCCATTCTCCGAATAACTTAGCGGCAGGCAGTTCGCCTGATTGTGCTTTCTTTTTTATCCATTCTACAGAATAGCCAAGTAGCACAGCAACACATGGCAAGTCCATGTATAAAGGGACATTGTCCCAGTTTGTGATTATTTTTCGTTTTGTCACCAGTATCACCTCCTGAGTTTAGGTTTGTGGAGCTTTTTACTCCTTGGTGTGTGGTTAGGCGGATTTTGTTTGTGTTTTAAAAGCAAATAACCAATTTAGGTCATATTTTTTAAAAAAAATATTTTTTATCATTACAGCCTCAATAAGAGTAAATCCAATTTGATAGTTGGTTTTTTGTGATGTCGTTTCTCCCTCTAATTTTGCTGTAATGGTATTAAAGTGTACTTGAAGAAGATTTGCTAAATCGGTCTTCGTTACATCTTCTTCTTTCATTGCCTTCGCTAAATTTGGATATAACATTTAATCATCTCCTTAAAATTATTACCTTAAAAGGTAGGCTTCGCTATTATATTATACCTTATTAGGTAGATTGTCAATAGTTTTTTAAAAATATTTTACTAAAAAAGGTAAATTATATATTGACATCTACAAAATTTTGTAATATACTTTATTTGTATTGAGGTGGTAATTTTGTCAATTGAACAAAAGTTAGAAAGATATATATTAAGTAAATATAAGAGTATAATGCAATTTGCTAAAATAGCTAATTTACCATACACTACCGTTAAAGGCATTTTTAGTAGGGGAATATGGGGTACATCGATTCAAAATATCACAAGAATATGTAATGTATTATCAATTGATATTAATGCTTTAGTTAATGGTGAAATAAAAACTATGGTTGATAATATTGAAAAAATGACTTCACATGAACGCAGAGTTATATCGGAATATCGAGCAAAACCAGAAATGCAACCAGCGGTCGATAAATTGCTTGGTGTTAGTGACGATGAAATGGTTGCTGTTCCTGTGGCAGCAAGGAGCGAATCAAACAGACCTGTAGAAATTATGTATATATCTAAAGAAAAACTTGAACTGCTTGAAAATACTAAATCAGTAGAAGATGAAGTTGATTTGTAATAAATAAAAAATCACCCCGTAGGATAAAATATCCTATGAGGTGATAGAAATTGGATTACGGAAAATATAAAAATGCCCGTAACGCATCTTGGCAATGCATATTAGATTATAAAATAAATAAATTACCCGTAATAGTTACGCAAATTATAGCTCAATCAGATAATGTCAAACTTTATAAAAATAGTCAGATAAATATTTTAAAAGAAAAAGACAGCGGTATGACAATATTTAAAAATAAGGTGTTCAATATTATTTACAGGGACAGCGATAATTCTCGCCGCTGCCGCTTTACAATCGCTCACGAACTCGGACATATCTTTTTAGGTCATTTATTAATTAATACACCTGAATACAAAACATTTGCCATGCGAGAGGATAACGAAAGTGAAGCTAATGTATTTGCAAGAGATTTGTTAGCTCCTGCGTGCGTATTACACGAGTTAAAAGCATTTACCGCTCGTGACATCGCCAATCTTTGCAACATATCGCTCGAATCGGCAAGCTATAGAGAGCAGCGTATGCGCGACCTTGAAGCTCGTAATGCGTGGTACTTGCACCCGTTAGAAATTGAAGTGCGCAAACAATTCGATGATTTTATAAAAATTAAAAGAGCGGATAAATAAAATCCGCTGTACATAAAAATTGCCGCCCACTATGTGAGGTAGTGAGCGGCTCGGAAATGGCATTTGAGAAGCGTTTTCACTCCTCAAACATTATTTTACATTGTATAATAATAAATGTCAATATACGACATTTATTATTATAAAAATTATTTAAAAGGAGGATATATTTATGGTTTGTTCGAAATGTGGTAGTGAAAATGTCAACGTAATAAACGAAACAACAAATATGCAGACTCGAAACAGAGGAAGAGGTTGCCTTTGGGGATTAATGCGTGCTTGTTTAATTATTTGTACATGTGGATTATGGTTATTAGTCGGAAAGTCTAAAGGAAAATCAAACACAAAAGTCAAAAATAAGACCGTATGTATCTGCCAAAATTGTGGAAACAAGTGGTACATATAGTTAATACTTTTTAGCAATTAAAAAAATGCCGCCTGCTACTGAGAATAGCGGACAGCAAAGATAGAACATTAGAGAAGATTTTTCACTCCTCAAACATTATTTTACATTATATAATAATAAATGTCAATATGTGACAATTATTATTTATAATGCGTGGGAGGAAATGTAAATGAAATGTCCAAATTGTGGTTTTGAATTGCGAGATACAGATAAGTTTTGTAACGAGTGTGGCACAAAAGTTCAACATTTAACAGAATCGAACGCTGTTGATGAAATTGTTTCCGAAGTTAATCACTGCGAAACAGAAGTTAATAATTCTTCGCAAAGCAACGACAAAAAAATTTTATGCAAAGAATGTGAAAAATTTATTGTTAATAAATTAAAAGAAGTGCCCCCAATGTGCATAATGGGAAAATGTCCTAATTGCGGTAAAGAAACTAACTTAAACGATATATACTGCTCTCATTGTATGGCGGCGTTACACACAGATGATAATAATGAATTAAACAAAATACCATTTTATAAAAATTTAACATTTTGGATATTGGCTATTATTATAGTAGCTTTTATGTCTGTAATATTAATTACTTTGGCAATTACAAGTAATACTTCTAATGATGATGTTACTAAAACTTCATTTGAACAAGTTGACAGTACAACTGCTCAGAAAAGTTATATTTGTTATGTTATTAATGAAGTTTATTTTTATGTAAATTCAGATTGGCGATATAAGAAAACCGATTCAGGATATTTATTCAACAATTATTCCGATGATAAATTAATGGTGGATGCAAAAGTTTTATCTAAAATAGTTGACGATAGTGATGTCGAAGATTACATAAAAAATATTGAAAAAGAGAATAACTATAAGCTGAAAAGTGATAAACTCGTAACCATTTATGACGATAGAACAGCTAATAATTTAAAATATAATTATACTGACAATTATGATGATAGTCATTATGTGAATATGTTTGTATTTACAAATGCGAATACTATATATTCCATTAGATTTGATTCTTTGGGTAACAGTCAATCATCAAATTCCATTGATGTGCAGAATTATCTTTTAAAAACTCTGACAATTAGTGAATCTGATTTTGCAAAAGAAACAACTGAAAAGGAAACTGAACCACCTACCGAAAAGCAAAAGTCTGACGTTTCTATAGGTAAAATAAATGCCTTGAAATCAGCAAAATCTTATCTTGAGTATTCATCCTTTTCATACAAAGGACTTATTAAGCAACTCGAATACGAAAAATATTCACATGAGGAAGCCGTATATGCTGCTGACAATTGTGGCGCAGACTGGAAAGAACAGGCTGTTAAATCAGCCGCTTCTTACTTAGAGTATTCAAGTTTTTCAAAGGATTCGTTAATTGAGCAGCTCGAATACGAAGGATTCACGCATGAGCAAGCTGTATATGGAGTTGAACAAAACGGTTATTAATACATTACCTTTATTATAATAATAAAAATCCGCCCTTTCCGACTGGCACTCAGAAAGAGCGGAAACCACTTACACGGGGTGCAAATGGTGCAGCTAAATGCAAGATAATTGTACCATATCACTTGTGTTTTTGCAAGCTTAAAGCACAAGTGATTTTTGCGCCCTTTACAAAAAAGAAAGGGTCTAATTTATGGCAACTAAACTTAAAAAAAGAAAAGACGGACGATATCAAAAAAACGTCTATATCGGCACGGATGAAAACGGCAAGCGAAAATATAAGTCTGTTTTTGGAAAAACACAGGCAGAAGTTAATCAAAAAGCAGAAGAAATAAAAATTAGAGTCGGCAAGGGTATGAACGTACTAAGCGACAATATGACTTTTGGTAAACTAAAGTCACTCTGGCTCGCATATAAAAAACCACTTTTAAAAGAACATCAATACAAAAATTATAAAAACTATCTAAGCCATTTTGATATACTTGACGACCAAAAAATAATTAAACTTGTTAAATCCGATTTTCAAAATATTTTGACGGAACTTGCAGAACATAATCCGACTACTGGCAAACCGACAGCAAAAAAGACGTTAAGAGAAATACGCTCCGCCGCGCGGCAAGTATTCGACTTTGCGATTGAAAATCGCATACTTGATTATAATCCTCTTACATATGTTGAAGTATCAAAAGATGCACCTGTTGAAGAACGACGCGCTTTAACCGAACAAGAGCAGTATTGGGTATTGACAACAGAACACCGCTGCCAACTCCCTGCAATGATTATGATGCTTGCAGGACTAAGATTAAGTGAGTGCTGCGGTCTGCAATGGTATGACGTGGATTTAAAAAACAAAACCATTAATATACATCAAAAGTTAATTATGAAATCTCCTGCGCATATTGAGCAAGGTGCAAAAAGCAAGTCGGGAATTAGGATAGTTGACATACCCGATGAACTCGTTAATTATTTAAAAAAACAGCCTGCACACAATCCACAGGACTACATTGTTACTACTGCAAAAGGTAATATAATGACTGATACAGCGTGGCGCAGACTATGGAACAGCTATATGGCTGACCTCAATATTAAATATGGAGATTTTTCTGCTTTTGAACACAAACCAAAAAGTAAGTTTGACCGAAATGGCGTACCGTTTGTAATAAACCGATTTACAGCTCATTGCTTGCGGCATACATGCGCCACAAATCATTTTTACGCGGGTCACGATTTGATGTATGTACAACAACAGCTCGGACATTCAAAGCCTGAAACCACACTAAATATTTATACGCATTATGCTAAAACACTCCAAAGAACAGATAACAATGTTATAAGTATGGATGAGTTCGTGGCAGGAATAAAAAAATCTCAAAAAAAGAAAAAAGCATAAGTATTAGTCAAATGTTAGTCAACGGATTTTATAAACTCCGATAAATACTAACTTTATCATATATAGTGTGGTAATCTCATAACCGGTCGGTCCGGGGTTCGAGTCCCTGTTGGCGCACCAACAATAAAGACACCGCAGAATACTGCGGTGTCTTTTTTCGTTTACTTAAATTATTTAAGTTCGTCAACAACCTTCTGAATTGCTTCAAGAGCATCGTCGGGAAGCTTGTCATAACCGCCCTTTTCAACAGCAAATGCCTTGATTTCATTTACACGGTCATTCATACGAGCCTTGAGCTGTGCAACATAATCAGCATCGTCCATATCAGGAACAAAGCCTTCCCAGTCCATAATTTCAATATCAGAGAACGGTCCCCACTTTTTGAATTCAGCCTTGCCCTCAACAATAGCTTCAAGAATTCCGAGAGTATCTTTAGGCTGTACCTTTTTGCCCATAAAGTCGCCTGTGTTTACAATGTAGCAGTCAACATTCTTTTCCTCAACAAGTTTTTTGAACTTTGAATAGTCATTAGCAAGAGGATAAGTTCTAAATGGGTTAGCATAAGGAACAACAACGAGCTTGTTGGGGTCAACGCCGGGAGCAAGTCTTTCAGCTGAAGATCTCTTTGTAGCAAGTGTTGCACCCATTACAGATGCAAGTGAAGCACCCTTGAGCTTAACAACAGGAGGAATTGTCGGGTCTTTCATAATCCAGAAAATAGCATTTACAGGAGCGTCAATTCTGTCAACACGGTTCGGTGACCAGAGCTTTGACTTTATTGCACGTCCGTTGCCGTTTCTGATGTCCTCTGTTACAAGCTGAACCTTGCCGTCCTCATCAAGAGTTGCTGAGCAGTTCTGAGCTGTAAGGAGATATTTATTGTCGGGGCAGCCTGTCGGATAATCTGCTGTTTTATCGAAGTAAGTCGGCTCAATAGCAATTGAAGCACAGGTGTCTGTGTTGATGATGAAAGCGTCATCGTGAAGAACCTTAATTTCATACTTGCCGCCGTGCTTAGCATGTGTAAGAGTTGATTTTCCTGAACCGGAAAGTCCGTAAACAGAAGCAACATACTTCTTGCCGTCAGGAAGGAGATATTCTTTCTGTCCGCCGTGACATGAAGCGTAACCGTTACGGTTCGCAATAGCCCAAACCATTGTAAGAGTACCCTTCTTGTGCTCTCCGAAGTATCTCATACCGAGAATACAAGCGCAGTTTGTTTCTGTGTTGAAGTAGCAGAGAGTCTTCTTTGCAGGGTCGCTGAGGCAATCAAAGCTTACGCCCGGATTTTCAACAGGAGTCCACTGCGGGTCTGAGAAGATGTAAATATCAGGCTCTTTACCGTCACCGATCGGCTTTGACTCCTTGTACATCTTAACATATTCATCTGACATATACTGGAAGTTAAGCATCCATGAATACATAATATTCTCTTCGCCTTCAGGAATTAGAAGGTGAACCTTAACCATAAATTCAGGGTCAAGTCCTGCATAACAGGTTGCATGATACATTTTCTTGAAACGAGAGCTGTAAACTGCGTCCATTGTTACCTTGTCAAGGGCTTCACAGTCTACTCCCGGCTCGCCTGCAATGCGGCGTGCAGCAGCATAACGGCCTGTGATTGCACCGTCGTTAAAAAGAAGAACCTTTGCGTCTTTGTCAAGACCGAATTCCTCTCCTCTGTAAACAGGCATATCGGTAACTATAGTGCCCGGAGAATTCTTCGCAAGATTATAAGCTTCTTTTAATGTGTTAACGGTAACAACATTATTTCCGTAGAAAGCAGCCTCAATAATTGATCTTGTTTTTGAGAAACCGGGCTTACCCTTGCCGATTTCATTTAAAGGATAATAAGCTTTTGTTGACATAAAATCGTACTCCTTTGAACTAAAATTGGCTGATATCAGCCTGCTGTAATATATAAAGGAAATACCGCACGCACAATTATGATATACGTATTACGCAGACAAAATTTTGTCAGTTACGACAAACAATCCGCAGCCATAATTAGATCATTTATCTTATAAAAAGATTTTGTCAGGCTGACGGAAAATTACGAGTAAGACGATTATCAAATTATAAAATTGCAATTGGTTTGCGTTTCCTTTAGATATATCTGCATTATAACACTTGTGGTTTATTTTTTCAAGATTAATTGCAGTTATTCCCTGTAAAAATTGCAAAAATTTCATGACTGTATTTTATTTATACACAACATTGATAATTTTTTGCATAAAAAACACAGTTTTTCTTGCATTTTTGCAAATGTTTTGCAAATGAATTATAAAACTTTAGTTATATTATAAAATTATTTTTTAAATTCATCATAAAATTAAAATTTATAAAATATAAAAACATATTTGACTATATGTTTATAAAATGATAGAATAATAAGTAATAAATGAGGACGGTACAAACCTATGATTAAAAAAACTGCTGCTATTATTCTCTGCGCTTTTTTTATGATTATTATGTTTAATGGATGCGGAGCGGACAAAAACTCCGAGATCGTCGGAAAATGGGTTCCTACAACGGCATCTCTCAACGGTTCAACAGTTCAGTACAGTGAACTCGGAATTGATGAAGACCAGTTCAGCTTCACTTTTGAAAGCAACGGAAAGTGTTCTGCCACGCTTGCCGGCATTGAAGGAGAGGGTACATATGTTTTTAATGAAACATCAGTTGATGTTGTAATTAATGATGAAACCCAAAGGCTTAACTATGATAACGGCAATTTAACCCTCACGCTTAATTACAATAATAATACCACAGCGTTTACTTTCACAAAAGTACGTTAAAAATAATCATTGATTAATATTAAGATATGAATTGCAACGGGGCTGTAAAAACAGCCTCGTTTTATTTTAACAAAGGGGTTATCAACACATATACCATTTTAACTTAACAAATAATGGAGAAAAATAATTGTAATAATGCCGTATTTATGATAAAATAACAGTTATAGTGTTTTGTGCTATTTATTCTTATTAATAGATTAATATTAAAACCGAAAGGAATAATGATATGGAAGTCAGAACTCGGTATGCGCCAAGTCCAACGGGATTTATGCATGTAGGAAATTTGAGAACAGCCTTGTATGAGTACCTTGTTGCAAAAAGCCAGGGCGGAAAATTTGTTTTGAGAATAGAAGATACAGACCAGGAGCGCTATGTTGAGGGTGCGGTAGATGTTATTTACAATACTCTTAAAACAGCAGGATTAAAGCATGATGAAGGACCCGACATCGGCGGTAATTTCGGACCGTATGTCCAGTCGGAAAGAAAGGGAATGTATCTTCCCTATGCCGAACAACTGATAAAGGAAGGCAAGGCTTACCGTTGTTTCTGCACAAAGGAACGCCTTGAAAAACTCCAGAGCGACAGCATAGGAGGAGGATATGATCGTCACTGCCGTGATCTACCTCAGGAGGAAATTGACAGACTTCTTGCAGAGGGCGTACCTTATGTCATCCGTCAGAAGATGCCTATTGAGGGCAGCACAACATTCGTTGACGCAGTTTTCGGTGAAATAACGGTTGAAAACTCCGAGCTTCAGGATCAGATATTAATTAAGACAGACGGCTACCCCACCTACAACTTCGCAAACGTAATTGACGATCATACAATGGGCATTACTCATGTTGTACGCGGATGCGAATATCTTAGCTCAACGCCTAAATATAACCTGCTTTATGAAGCCTTTGGCTGGGAAATTCCCACATACATTCATCTTCCCCTTATTATGGGAAAAGATGAGGACGGCAATGTTTCAAAACTTTCAAAGCGTCACGGCGCAACAGGCTTTTATGATTTGATTGACGAGGGCTATCTCCCCGAAGCTATAATAAACTACATTGCTCTTCTGGGATGGTGTCCAAAGGACAATCAGGAAATTTTTACTTTGGAAGAGCTTGAAAAAGTTTTCTCGATTGACGGAATAAGCAAATCACCTGCTGTTTTTGACTATGACAAGCTTTCCTGGTTTAACGGTGAATACATCAAAGCTATGAGCGCAGATGAATTTACAAAAGTCGCCATGCCATACTATAAAAAGGTGTTCGGCGATAAGGAAATGCCATACGAAAAATTCGCCGAAATTTTGCAGAAGCGCACGACTAAACTTACACAAATTCCTGAAATGCTCGACTTTTTTGCAGAGCTTCCCGAATATGAAAAGGATTTGTTCGTAAACAAAAAGAGCAAGACCAATCTTGAAAACTCGCCCGCTGTTCTGCTTGAGGTATATGAACGCTTAAAAGCTATGCCGGAATGGAACAATACTTCAATTCACGACTGCCTTATTAATATGGCGGCTGAAAAGGAGCTTAAAAACGGTACTGTTATGTGGCCCGTGCGAATTGCGGCAGCAGGCAAAACGGTTACTCCCGGCGGAGCTGTTGAAATTCTTGATATTTTAGGCAGAGATGAGTCACTTTCCCGTATTGAAAAGGGACTTGAAATTCTCAATAGATAAAAACCGCAAAATGACTATTACGGAAGGACGGTTTATATGGCTGAAGAAACAAAAAATATTGAAAATGAAGAAATTATTCAGGGTAATTTCATTCACGATTTTATAAAAGAAGATACTGCCGAAGGCGGTAAATTTGAGGGTAAGAAAGTACACACACGTTTTCCACCCGAGCCTAACGGTTATCTGCATATAGGTCACGCAAAGGCAATCTGCATAAACTTTGGCACAGCAGAAAAGTTTGGCGGTATGTGCAATCTCAGAATGGACGACACAAATCCCACCAAAGAGGATGTTGAGTATGTTGACGCAATAAAAGAGGACATTAAGTGGCTCGGATTTGACTGGGACGACAGATTCTACTATGCATCGGAATACTTTGACAAAATGTACGATTATGCCGTAGAGCTTATTAAAAAGGGACTTGCTTATGTCTGCGAGCTTACACCCGAACAGGTTAGAGAATACAGGGGCGATACTCAGACCCCTGCAAAAAGTCCATTTCGCGACCGTCCTGTTGAAGAAAGTCTTGACCTGTTTGAACGAATGAAAAACGGTGAATTTGAGGACGGCAAAATGACCCTGCGTGCTAAAATCGACCTTGCCTCGGGCAACTTTAATATGCGCGACCCGGTAATCTACAGAATTAACCGCTTAAATCACCACAGAACAGGCGATAAATGGTGCATTTATCCTATGTATGACTTCGCCCATCCGATCGAGGATGCAATCGAGGGTATTACTCACAGTCTTTGCTCGCTGGAGTTTGAAGCGCACCGTCCGCTTTATGACTGGGTAATCAATAATATTTCCGCTCCCTGCAAGCCCCGTCAGATTGAGTTTGCACGTCTTGGAATAAACAATACTGTAATGTCAAAGCGCAAACTGCGCGAGCTTGTTGAGAACAACTACGTAAGCGGCTGGGATGACCCCAGAATGCCAACTCTGTGCGGTCTGCGCAGAAGGGGATATACGCCCAAGTCAATACGCTCATTTATTGACCAGATTGGTGTTTCCAAAGTAAACTCTATTGTTGAATACAGCTTTCTTGAGCATTGCCTGCGCGACGATTTAAACGAAAGCGCACAGCGTGTTATGTGCGTACTTCGCCCGATTAAACTTATTATCACAAACTATCCTGATGATAATACCGAAAAGTTTGAGGTGGAAAATAATCCTAACAAACCCGAAGACGGCACTCGTACGGTAACATTTTCAAGAGAGTGCTACATTGAAGCCGATGACTTTATGGAAAACCCAATTAAAAAGTATCAGCGCCTTTATCCCGGAAACGAAGTTCGTCTGAAATCTACCTACATTGTAAAATGCACCGGCTGTAAAAAAGACGAAAACGGCAATGTTGTTGAGGTGTATGCAGAGTATGACCCCGAAACCAGAGGCGGAAATACTCCCGACGGCAGAAAAGTAAGAGGTACGATTCATTGGGTTGACGCTAATAACTGCTCTGACGCAGAAGTTCGCCTTTATGATAATCTTTTTACCGTACCCGATCCCGATACAGGCGACCGTAATTTTCTTGATTATCTCAATCCTAATTCGCTTGAAATACTCACAAACTGCAAGACTGAAAAAAGTCTTGCGAATGCTGTTGCTCCAAAGAGCTTTCAGTTTATGCGGCTCGGATATTTCTGTGTTGATAACAAGGACAGTTCGCCCGAACATCTTGTGTTCAACCGCAGCGTAAGCTTAAAGGACGGTTTTAAAAAGAAATAAAATATAAATTTTTGCAATGTGAAAGGGACGATGTTTACATCGTCCCTCTTGTTATATAATACCAATCCTACTCATTTTTCTGCTTGTACATTAAATTTTTGAAACTCCAAAAATTTAATGTACTCTTTAATATTTGCAATATCACTATTATCAAAGGATTCCGGAACAGAAATTGTCATTTTGTTTCTGTCATATGATAACGGTTCGTTAATTAAACCTATTAAATAATCAACAGAAACATCAAAAAGTTTTGCAATGGTAATTTTAGCATTATCATCAGGGTCGCTTCTGTCACATTCATAAGAAGAAACAGTGTAATGAGAAACCCCAAGAATTTTTGCAAATTGAGCCTGTGATAGCCCTTTGTCTTTTCTAAGCTCTTGTAATCTTTCGCCCATCATAAAATCACTTCTTTCAAAAGTATATTATCATTATTATAGAAATAACATGAAAAGATAACATTTTTTTTGAGAAATCTTAGAATTTTAGTTGACAAGTGTGAAAATATTCGTTATTATAAAGTAAAATATATAGTTAAGGAGTTAAACTATGAAAAAATTATTATCAATTATACTTTCATTTGTAACATTAATAGGTATTATGTCTGTATTTACTGTGCCTGCTTCGGCAGTAACTACGACAGCATTTGACATGCTTTCAACAAGTAAATATGCAAAAGTGTACACATTGTCCTCTTCGGGCAAAACAATTCCCTACACAAATACAAATCTTTCTACACGAGGAAGCATAACTTACGGCAAATCTTCTTCCGCATATATTGATAACAAAAAAGATGAACTATATTTGTGTGATGTTGGCAAAAACGCCAAAGGGATTTATTGGGCTAAAGTTTCATATCCTATAGGTTCTAAACGTGCTTATGCATATATAGCACTGTCTGCTATAACAAGCAATAACAGTTCCCACAAAAAGAGTATTTCAACGGGCAAGTTTTATTGTTCTTACAGAAAGGGAGTTTCCTCCTCATCAAAGTATTATGTTGACAAGAAAGATACTGTCTATTTGCTTGCAACAAGCGGCAGCAATTATCAAATTTTATATCCAATCAACGATGGAAAATGGAGAATTGGCTGGTGCAGTAAGTCGAATTACAACAAATACTGCACTACTTCTAAAAATCAGAATGTAAATCCTACGGTAGTTAATTCTACATTTAATCCTGTATGGCCGTGTAAAAATTCCAACTATATATCTACGATGTACCGTTACTATAATGGTGGTTATCCCAAGGACCACTCCGTAAGAAGTAACAAATATAATGCCTTTGATGTCGGAAATAGTAGGACCGGTGATACTATCTATGCTATTGAAAAAGGCATTGTTGTAGAAAAAAATTTTCAATCTAACGGTTTTGGAAATTATGTAATTATCAAACATGAGAATGGTCTATATTCGTTATATGGTCATCTTAAAAATTCTGCCAAAGTTAAAAAAGGCGATACGGTATCCCGTAAACAGGCAATTGGATATATGGGTAAAACTGGCAATAGTAGCGGTCCTCATTTGCATTTTGAACTTTATAATCCTAATAATCGTAACAAAGTAATAAATCCATGGACAACATATTATCAAGGTAAAGTTTCAGTTACGGTTGGTGGAAATAGTTACAAAGCGAACTTTAAATATTCTAAAGATAGCTATGCTCAATCATGGTGTAAATGGCTTAAAAACAACTGCAAGAAAAATACCAGCGGAGATTATGTTTTTAAAAAATAATCATTTATATAGAAACTTTATAAATAATCCTCCAGTCACAAATGCGAAATATTTAATAAGATAATTTTATATATAAATATGTATAAAACTTTTTCTGTTTGAGGTAACAAAAACAAAGTTAAATACACAAATTTTTTGAATAAAACAGATATATCTTATTATGGTTATCTATTATATTTATACGAATAACGAAAACCACCGTAAAGCTTTTATCTTAGCCATTACGGTGGTTTTTATGCTATTAAAATTTACAATTAAAACACTTTTTAAATTATGCCCATTTTAGTGTGTCATTATAGAGATTAAAATAATCCTGCACCGAGCGTTCTCAGCTGTTATCACTCATCGCGTCTCGGATATTTCTGCGTTGATAACAAGGACAGTTCGCCCGAACATCTTGTGTTCAATCGCAGCGTAAGCTTAAAAGACGGTTTTAAAAAGAAATAAAATATAAATTTTTGCAAATGTGAAAGGGACGATATTTACATCGTCCCTTAATTTATTAAAATATTTTATTTTATAATAATAAAAATTATAATTATTTAAAATGTCTTATTGTTCTTCCAATATAATATTTTACGCCATATTCTTGAAAATCATATGCAAAAAATAAATATAGCCTATATACTCTTTTCCCGAAATTCTTCTTTACAAAGGCGACACGAGACGGTTTCCTGAAAAAGCGTTTTAATTTTGTATCTTTAAACTCCGGTCTTTTTTGAAAACCAAGTCTTGGTGTATCAGTCCATGTTTGGGAACCATAGTGATACATTATTTTATTATAATCATTACATGACATAAACGCATACGATTTACAAATCTGGGTGGTACCGTCAAGTTTCAACTCAGGTATTAAGTTAGTTATAACTTCTGTATTGATTTCAGGGCATATCATCATATTATATTTCCCATTATTTTTATAGAAAGATTTGTTTTCATAATCAAATAATACCGATTTAATTATATCATTATTTTTTTCAGCACCAAAGCCTAACCCGGTAGATAATAATCTCTCACTCTCAAAAAACATAAACATAGGATAATTTAATAAAAAATCAATATTACCCAATAGTTCTACATCTGTGTCCAAATAAATACCGCCGTATGTATATACAATCATAAGACGTGCAACATCAGAAACAAATGCCCATTTTTTTGCTTCATATGCTTCTTTAGTATAAGTAAACATATTTACATCAAAATTTCTTTCATTCCACTCTTTTATTTCATAATCGGGACAATATTTTTTCCATGAGGCAATGCAAGCTTTTAATAAATCCGGCTTTTCACCTCCGCCAAACCAACAATAATGAATGACCTTAGGTATCATAATAAAATTCCTCGCATTATAATACAGTAGTTATTAGAATTCTTTTCAAAACCGTAATCAATATTTGCTATAGTAATTTTATTATAATCTATAAGTACTATTATGTCAATATCTTTAGAGCGTATTTTATGCTCTATAGTGCATTGATAGCAATAATTCTATATATTATGATAAATATATGAATACCTTTAGGGCAGGATTATAAATATGGAAAGAGAAAAGCTTAACAAAAACATAGGTTTCAGCATAAGGAAATACAGACTCAGCAAGGATTTAAGCCAAGAAAGTCTTGCCCTATCGGCAGGAATTCACCCTGCATATCTCGGTCGTCTTGAACGAGGCGAAAAATGCCCTACTATTGACACGCTTTATAAAATTTGTGATGCCCTTAATATATCAATTTGCCAGCTTTTAAATTTTGAAAATGATATTGAGTTTAATGAAACAGAAGTAAAATTACGAATCGAAACTGCTGTCGATAAGTTACCTTATAATAAACAAATAAGAGTAGCTGAAATAATTGAAAATATTGCAGATATTATTAATAACAAGTAAATTAGGTACAGCTATAATCAGCTATACCTTGTTTTTTTATATTTAGGCTTTATTACATATAGAATAAATGCTATAATAAATTTATACGATCGTGACATCTGATTTATGTTGCTGTACTAACCCATACACTTGGATAAAAGAGGGAAATATGAAAACTGTCTTAATTACCGGCGGAGCGGGAGGAATCGGCTCTGCGCTGTCTGTTGCCTTTGCCCAGGCAGGCTACAACATAGCAATTCATTTTTACAAAAACAAAAGCGGAGCAGAAAATCTTGCAAAAATACTGCGTGAAAGCTACGGCGTTGATGCAATTACAACTCAGGCAGATGTTTCTGAGCGTCAATCAGTAAATAATATGTTTGATTCCATTGACGAAATTTTCGGAAACATAGACATACTTATAAATAACGCCGGTATTGCTCAGCAAAAGCTCTTTACCGACATTACTGATGATGAGTGGAAAAATATGATTGGCGTCAACCTTGACGGTGTTTTCAACTGTACACAGGAAGCTTTGAAAAGATATATGATTAAAAACCACAGAGGAGTAATTTTAAACATAAGTTCAATGTGGGGACAGGTCGGAGCTTCGTGCGAGGTACACTACAGCGCCGCAAAGGCGGGAATAATAGGTCTTACAAAAGCACTTGCCAAGGAAGTGGGACTTTCGGGAATTCGAGTAAACTGCATTTGTCCCGGTGTTGTAATGACCGATATGATGAAAAGCTTTGATGAGCAAACAATAGCAGAGCTTAAAAACGAAACTCCGCTCAACACATTAGGCACACCGAAGGATATTGCAGATTCTGCGGTATTTTTATGCAGTGACAAGGCAAAATTCATTACGGGTCAGATTTTAGGTGTTAACGGCGGCTTCGTAATATAAAAAATCGGAGTAACGACGCTAAAATTCGAGCAGACAGGTTCGACAAATTAGAATCTCTCTTTGCTCGAGCATTACTAAGTAAATTTCCAATTCAGTAAAAAAGCTGTCTTTGCAAATGCAAAGACAGCTTTTAATGTTTTGGAAAGTGAATTATTTTACTTCTACTTCTGCGCCTGCTTCTTCAAGCTTAGCCTTAATAGCTTCAGCGTCGTCCTTAGAAACAGCTTCCTTAAGTGTCTTAGGAGCACCGTCAACAAGTGCCTTTGCTTCCTTAAGTCCAAGACCTGTAATTTCACGAACAACCTTGATAACAGCAATCTTGTTTCCGCCTGCACCCTTAAGTACAACGTCAAATTCTGTCTGCTCAGCAGCAGCTGCGCCGCCGTCAGCAGCAGGACCTGCAACTGCAACTGCAGCAGCTGCGGATACGCCAAACTCATCCTCTACAGCGTGAACAAGCTCTGAAAGCTCAAGAACTGTGAGGCCTTTTAATTCTTCAATAATAGCAGTAATTTTTTCTGATGCCATTTTAATTTACCTCCGATATTATAAATTAGTTATTTTTAAATTTCATTTGCAGATTATTCTGCTGCGGGAGTCTCCTCAGCGGGAGCCTCTGCTGTTTCTGCGGGAGCTTCTTCAGCTTCAGCTGCGCAAGCTTCTACGCCGCCCTTGTCAACAATAGCCTGTACGGCACGTGCAAAGGATGCGATAGGTGCCTGGAATGCACCAAGTACGTTTGCAAGAAGAACATCTCTTGTCGGGAGCTTTGAAAGAGATATGATTGTGTCCATATCAATTATTGCACCGTCAAGATAAGCCGACTTAACCTTAAAATTGTCGTGATCTTTTGCATAATTGCAAAGAATTCTTGCTGCGGCAGCATATTCGCTGTCGCTTGTAGCGAGAGCTGTTGTGCCCTCAAGAACAGTTTTTAAGTCCTCAAGACCAACTTCGTCACAGGCACGCGACAGAAGTGTGTTCTTAACAACTGTGTACTTAACGTTGTTTTCACGAAGTTCTTTTCTGAGCTTTGTGTCGTCTTCGGTATTAATACCTTCATAGCTTACAACAACGCCTGTTACAGAATTTTTAATTCTTTCTGAAAGCTCTGCAACAATTGCCTTTTTCTGCTCTAAAACACTTTGACTTGGCAAGACTAAATTCACCTCCAAAATTTTTTAACGCAGTTCAAAAAAACAGCCGACCCATACCGGGACGGCTACAAAAATACAAAACAGTAATTTGCATCTTCCTCGGCAGGCGGGAAAACCCTTACGCATATGCACCTGCTGTCTTTAGAACAGCGAATTTAAAATATATATTCACACAGATGTGCAAATAATTTAAGATAATGCCGCAAATTATGCGGAACTTTAATTAAGCACCAAACTTAGCAGGATTGATGCGAACGCTCGGACCCATAGTTGAAGTAACGGCAACCGAACGAATATACTGACCCTTGGCAGCAGCAGGCTTAGCCTTAACAACTGCGTCCATAAGAGCATCAAGGTTTTCAGAGAGCTTGTCAGTACCAAAGCTTACCTTGCCGATTGGGCAGTGAATAATGTTTGTTTTGTCAAGACGGTACTCAATCTTACCTGCCTTAGCTTCTTTTACAGCCTTGGCAATGTCAGGAGTAACTGTACCTGCCTTTGGGTTAGGCATAAGACCTCTCGGTCCGAGAATTCTACCTAAGCGACCAACAAGACCCATGCAGTCAGGTGTTGTTATAAGCACGTCAAAATCCATCCAGTTTTCCTGCTGAATTTTCTGAGTCATATCCTCAGCACCAACATAGTCTGCGCCGGCTTCTTTGGCAAGGTCTTCGTTTGCGCCCTTGCAAATAGCAAGAACTCTTACATTTTTACCTGTACCGTTTGGAAGAACAACCGCACCTCTAACCTGCTGGTCTGCGTGACGGCTGTCAACACCGAGCTTTACATGAAGCTCAACTGTTTCATCAAACTTAGCTGTAGCAGTCTTGATAACTGTATCAAGTGCCTCGCCTGAATCATATAATTTAGTTCTGTCAACGAGCTTTGCAGCGTCAACATATTTTTTACCGTGTTTCATCAGTTTTCCTCCATTGTTAGGTGGTCAATCGGAAATTTCCTCCCACCCGGATTATTAGTCAACTACTGTAATACCCATGCTTCTTGCCGTACCTGCAATCATGCTGATGGCAGCGTCAAGTGAACCTGCGTTGAGGTCGGGCATTTTTTGCTCGGCGATTTTAGAAATCTGCTCTTTAGTGATCTTAGCAACTTTTGTTTTATTCGGTACGCCTGAACCGCTTTCAATACCGCAAGCCTTTTTAAGAAGAACTGCAGCAGGCGGAGTTTTCGTAACGAAAGTGAACGAACGGTCTGCATAAACGGTAATTACAACCGGAATTATAAGACCCATGTCATTCTTTGTACGTTCATTAAAATCCTTTGTGAACGCAACAATGTTTACACCGTGCTGACCGAGTGCCGGTCCGACAGGTGGTGCCGGAGTAGCTTTTCCGGCGGGAATCTGTAGTTTAATTAAGCCTACAACCTTCTGAGCCATTGTATTTGCACCTCCAAAATTCGTGGTAAATTGCGGAACGCCACTATGTAGGGTCCCTCCCACAGGGAATACAAGTATTCCCAATAAAAAGCCATTCGGCTGATTATCTGTAAAATTAGTCTTCTAACGCTTCAGCCTGAGCAAGCTCAAGCTCAACCGGAGTTTCACGTCCGAACATAGAAACAACTACGCGAACATAATTTTTGTCGGTATCAAGTTCTTCTACAACACCGACGAAGTCCTCAAGCGGACCGTCAATAATACGTACCGAGTCGCCTACAGAATAAGATACCTTTACACTGCGTGTTTCAACGCCCATTCTGTAAACCTCTGCATCGGTAAGAGGAACGGGTTTGGATCCCGGTCCGACAAATCCGGTACATCCGCGAATATTGCGGACAACATACCATGTTTCGTCGGTATAAATCATTTTCACAAAAACATATCCCGGATACAGCTTGTGTTCAACCTCTTTGGTCTTTTCGCCAACGGTCTCCGTAACAACCTCTGTAGGAACTTTTACATCAATAATCATATCCTGCAGGTTTCTGTTTTCAGCTGTAGTCATAAGGTCTGCAGCGACCTTGTTTTCATAACCCGAATAAGTATGAACGACATACCATTTTGCTTCTGTTTCCGGCATTATAACTTTCTTCCTTTCGTAAGTTAAAGTAATAACACAGAATTATGCAGAAGTATCCATAACCAAGCCAAGCAAAGCATACAAGCCCTGATCAAGAGCGAATATGAACAGACCTATTACAACAATTACGGCAATTACTATGCCGAAATTCTTTGTAGTCTGTCTTGCTGACGGCCATGTAATTTTCTTTAGCTCACCCTTACATGCAACGAGGTACTTAAAAAGCCTTTTAAATATATTAGGCTTTTTGCTTTTCTTAGCAGTTTTTTTAGTATCTGCCTTTTTTGCTTCAAGCTTCTTATCAGCCATACTGCACCTCCGTTATTTTGTTTCCTTGTGAACTGTGTGTTTTTTACAGAAGCGGCAATACTTGTTCATTTCAAGTCTGTCGGGACTGTTTTTCTTGTTCTTCATTGTGTTGTAGTTACGCTGTTTGCACTCTGTGCAGGCCAATGTGATTTTTACTCTCATAACGGCACCTCCCGGTTATTTCGGAATATTTTAGCCTCCCTCAATAGGGCACAAAAAAATAAGCCCCTTTCAGAGGTACAACTATTCTATCATATCAAAATTGCTAAGTCAATAGTTTTTTACAAATTTTTTAATATTTGGAAGGCCGGGCGTACTAAAAAATATAGACTACCCGACCTATCCGTTATAAATTGTATTTGATTTGAATTAAATATGATAAGTTAGATTTAGAATTACTGATTATTTAACGTGCTGGCTTTTGACGTGTTTTTATTCTTTATCTTTTCAGGCTTTACAGTCTTGCCCTTGTATTTGCGTGCAGCCGCTGCTGCCTTTTTCAAATCATCGTCAAAATATTCATAGACGCTTTTATACTCTGCGTCCTCAAGTGAATTCAGAATTACTATTGTTATAATTGAGCGTGTATCAACATCGCCGTTGCCGTACTGAATATTGAATACCGAAGCAATTTTTTGAAGCTCGGATTTTGAGGCACGCTTTATATATGTGTCAATTTTCGGAGCAATATGTTCTTTTGCAAAGGTCGCTCCTCTGAACGGGAAATAACAGTCCTCTTCATTTTTTATTTCATCTTTTAACTCAGGAAAGAAAGTGACAAAACGCTTTGCAAGAAACTTGGGATTTGCATTTCCGTCGTCATCTTTTTTCTTTTTCTGCTTTACCTGCTTCGCACGCTTAATTGCAATTGTACCCGAAACGCCCTCAACAAAGTCATTTGCAATGCTTTCCGCGTCCTTTTGAGTTGCGGTATCTTCATCATAAAGCCACGTAGCAAGCGTTTTCCACTCGTTGTCGGGACCGTCCTCAGTCATAGTGCAGGAACGCAGTACCATCTGCTGTTTATCTATATAATACACTACAGAATAGGCAATATTCTGGCTTGTAAACAGGGCTGCAAGCTCATTGTCGTTTTCAGCCGCAACCTTCTGCCTTGTATATTCTGACTTTACAAGCTCTTCCTCTACTCTGCCTACGATTAAATCAAATGCCTTTTTAAATTCCAACTTAATCTTCCTCTCGGATTAGTCTGTTACTTGCCATTATACAATTAAATATGTGATTTGTCAAAGGATATACGTATAATTATCAGGGCATAGCTTATTTTATAAGTATCATTGAACAATATCATTCAGCGCAATGTTTTGACTTGCAACAATTAAGTTATTGTATTATTATTTTATCTGTATATAAATGTAAAATAAGGTTTTAATATGTCATCCCGAAACGCCTACATTCCACAGCTCATCAAGGGGATAACCGTTTACAAAAAGTCCAATAAACACACCTATTGCAGACAGAATAAGAATACCGCCGAAAATCGGATAAACTCTGCCGATAATTTTATCAATGGGAAACAGCGTTGCAATAATGTAATACACGAAAATTGCACCGTATACTATCCATATTATCGGGCTTGAAATGCCATTGTCTGTCTTTAATATCTGCGTAACAAATAAGTCGCCGGGTGTGTAAATAAACACAGCACCCACAAGCAGCATTAAAAGGCATACGAATATGTTGTAGATAAGGTACATATGCTTGCCAATATACTTCCTGATAAGCGATGGCATCTGTGAACCGTCATTTCTAAGTGAAATCATACCGCACATATAATCATGAAATGCACCTCCGATTACACAGCCTATGGGTATTGTGATAAATGCAACCGGCCCGAAAAGAATACCCTGTATCGGTCAGAGAATAGGACCTGTTCCTGCAATGTTCAAAAGCTGAATTAGGCTGTTTTTCCATTTCTTCATCGGAACATAATCCACTTTGTCATTAAGCCGTACAGCCGTCGTTTTTCTGTCGTCCGGCTTAAAAATTTTTTGACAAACAGCTCCGTAAACAGTGCCGCCAATTATAAGCAGCAATAAACCAATTATAAATGTAATCATTTGCACTTCTCATAAAGTTTATATTTTTTTCTTGTCTATCAGATCGTCGCATATTATAAGGTTCGTAATTAACTCGACCTTGCAATTAACCTTATTTGTTAAATTTTATCATAAATTTCAGCAATTATCAATTGGATTTTTCATGTAATTTTCCATTTTTTTGTCCACTTAATTTACTATGGTACATTATACAGGTATCATTTTATCATTGCTATATGAACTTATTTCGTCCTATAAATTATTTGCTCTTTGTTTATCAATTAATTCTTTTATATGCTTTGTAATTCAATAAATAAAAACCAAACCGGAGGTCATGGTAAATTTCTCTGACCTCCGGTTTTATATATTGTTATATTTTTATTGATTCTTTTATATGTTTTCTCTTTTACCCGTTGTTATCTGCAAACTGGCTGTTATACAGCTTTGCATACAGACCGTTTTTCGCCATAAGAGTTTTGTGATTTCCAACCTCAAGAATGTCTCCATCCTGCATATAGAGAATATTATCGGAGTCTTTAATTGTTGAAAGTCTATGGGCGATTACAAATGAAGTTCTATCCTTCATCATTTCTGACATAGCTTCCTGAATCAACACCTCTGTACGAGTATCAACTGACGAAGTTGCTTCATCAAGAATAAGAATAGGGGGATTATTCAGCATTGCTCTTGCAATAGTCAACAGCTGACGCTGTCCCTGTGCAATATTACCTGCACCCTCCTGCAATACAAAGTCATAGCCTCCCGGCAAAGTTCTGATAAAGGCATCGGCTCTTGCCTTTTTTGCAGCTTCTTCTACTTCTTCATCTGTTGCGTCAAGCTTTCCATAACGTATGTTTTCACGAATCGTACCATTGTAAAGCCATGTATCCTGAAGAACCATTCCGAAAATTTCACGGAGTCTGCTTCTCTGCATATCACGAATATCAATTCCGTCAATTTTTATTGCTCCGCTCTTTACATCATAAAAACGCATTATTAAATTTACAAGAGTGGTTTTGCCTGCTCCGGTAGGTCCTACAATGGCTGTTTTTTGTCCTGCGCTTATTTTTATATTAAGGTCGTGTATTAAGGTTTGGTGAGGCAGATAGCCGAATTTGATATGGTCAAATTCAACTTCTCCCTTAAGCTCTGCCGGAAATTTTGAATTCTCAACATCTTTTACTTCCTCTTCCTCATCAAGGAATTCAAATATTCTTGCAGCAGCGGAACCCGTTGACTGAATGATATTTGTAATCTGCATAACTTGAGTAAGAGGCTGTGCAAACTGGCGGAGATATTGGGTAAACGATTGTATCATTCCAATTGAAAGTCCGCCTAAAATAGCCATAATTGCACCTGCAAAACACACCAGTGCATAACCTAAATTGGTCATATTTTGCATAATGGGCGTTAAAGTTCCTGCAAGGAACTGTCCCTCTTTTGATGCTTCATAAAGGTCTTCGTTTGTATCCTCAAATTTTTCTATTACCTCTTCTTCCTTGCCGAACACGGTAACTACATTATGACCGCTGTAATACTCCTCAACATAGCCGTTTAACTGACCTGTTTTTTTCTGTTGTTCATTAAATTTTTTTTGTGATTTTTTTGCAATTTTTGCGGAAATAAACAATGCAACAGGCACTATAGCAATTCCTACAAATGTAAGTACTCCGCTTATGCTGATCATTATAGAAAAAATAATTACAATGGAAAAAATAGCGTTAAGAACCTGATAAATACTCTGCTGTAGTGAACTTGAAACCGTATCAACATCATTGGTAACACGACTTAAAATATCTCCGTTAGAGTTTGTATCGTAATAATTAAGGGGAATCTTTGAAAGCTTTTTATCAATATTCTTTCTTAAATCAAATATTGTATTTTCAGTTACCCCTACAATAAGCCATGTTCCTATATATGAAAACAAAGCATTGAAAGCATAAGCTCCGCCCATAAGCAAAAGAAAGGTTATAAATCCTGTTACTGCTTCAGGAGTATTGCCGTTTGTGAAAATACTTGCAAGTGAATTTGTTGCCATACCCATAAACAACGGTGCAAGTGAATATGCAATAGTTGAAAACAACACAAATATAATTGCAAATACAAGTCTTGCACGGTACGGCTTTATGTAAGAAAAAAGTCTTCTGTAAACTCCGTACTTTTTGGAGGATTTTTTATTTTTACTCATCTTTTCATATCCTCCTTACTCATTTGGGAGCTTACAATTTCATTGTAAACGCTGCAGGATTCCAAAAGTTCTCTGTGAGTTCCTATTCCTGCAACCTCACCTTTTTCTATTACAATAATTCTGTCTGCTTCCATAATTGTACTTATTCTCTGGGCAACAATTACAACGGTAGCGTTATCTGTTTCCCGTGCAAGAGCCGTACGCAAAGCCTTGTCAGTTTTAAAATCAAGAGCAGAAAAACTATCGTCAAAAACATATATTTCAGGCTTTCTTACAATTGCTCTGGCTATTGCAAGTCTCTGTCGCTGTCCGCCTGAAACATTTGTACCTCCTTGTGAAATTGGAGAATTAAATCTCTCTTCCTTTTTCATTACAAAATCATAAGACTGTGCAATTTTTACGGCTTCTTCAATTCTGTCTTCGTCGGCATTTTCATCACCAAAGGCAATATTACTATCTATAGTTCCGGAAAACAAAACTGCCTTTTGAGGTACAAAACCGATTTTTGCTCTTAACACTTCTGTGTCATAATCTCGAACATCAACGCCGTCTACAAGTACCTGCCCTTCAGTTACATCATAAAGACGGGGTATGAGATTTACAATGGTAGACTTGCCCATACCTGTACCGCCGATTATGGCTGTTGTTTCGCCTGGCTTTGCCTCGAACGAAAGATCTTTTATAGCAGGATTATCTGCTCCCGGATATGTAAATGAAACATTTTTAAATGTAAGGTATCCCTTTAATTCCTTATTGTCTTTCGTCTGTTCCTTATTTTCTATAGTCGGCTCGGTTGTCAGAACCTCCTGTGCTCTTGCAGCTGCTGTTGCCGCACGTGGAAGCAGAATGAAAACGATTGTAAGCATAATTACAGCCATCATAATCTGCATTATATACTGTATGATTGCCATAACCTCACCAATAGTATAATCAACGCCTTTATTTACATACTGGTTTGCCGCCATAAGCATAACCATAGCAGCGGTAAAGGAAAGTATAATAGTAAGCACGGGAAGAACAGAGTTTGTAGTTCTCTGCATTTTTTTATTTGTTTTGCGGTAATCCTTATTGATTTCCTCAAACTTTTTACTTTCAAATTCTGTTGTACCAAAAGCCCTTATAACACGTACTCCTGTAAGCTTTTCACGTATAACAAGATTAATTCTGTCGATTTTAAGCTGAATTTTTGTTGAAAGAGGAACGGCAATCTTTCCGATAATCGTAAGCACAATTGCCATAAGAGGAATTGAAATTACAAGAACTCCGGAAAGACTGGGACTGCTTGAAATAGCCAAAATTATTCCGCATATACACATAATCGGTGCTTGTATTGCAATTCTCAAACATTGGTTAAGAAACATTTGTATCTGTGTAATGTCATTGTTTGTTCTCGTAATAAGAGATGATGCCGAAAACTTATCTATTTCGGTCTGTGAGAAGTATTGCACTTTTGTAAATATACTGCTTCTCATATTTCTTCCTACACCCATTGAAACAACTGCTGATGCACGACTTGTTACTATGCCACACAAAACTCCAATAACAACAAGCAAGAGCATGATTCCGCTTATTTCAAGTACAAGAGGTATATTTTTTTCGGGAATAGCTGTGTCAATAATTATAGTAAGCAGATATGGCAATCCGAGAGTACATAAGGTAGTGCCTATCACTGTTATAATAATTAAAAAAAGTTCTTTTTTGAACTTAGAAAGCTCTTTAAACACGCATTTCATTTTAACTTCTCCAATAAATCAGTTTTCAAATACAGAAGATATAAGTCTTACGCCGTATGTTATTAAAAGGACTCCCATTAAAATTCCCAACATTTGTGCAAGGAAAATCATGTGGAATACTCCGTATATTCCTGCAATTAAGACAAGAATTCCCCATATTAATGTTAAAATCCAAATAGCTGAATCTGCAACCTTTTTCATTTGTACTGATGCGATTATCGAGGATATTCCGCTGACAATAAGCCAAAAGGAGAACAGATAAAGTATTATCATATCAAGCATGAGATAGATTGCAGGAATGAATATCGCAAGAATTGAAAGTACTGCTGCTGCAATTCCGCAAATAAGACCTAATATTCCTAAAGCTACTTTTGATTTTGAATTTTCGTTATTTTTACGGTTTGAAACATAGTCAAATATTGCACATATTCCCCAAACGCCAAGAAGGACAGATACTATCCACCCACTGTTCAAAAAAGTAATGCCAGGATAAAAAATGCAATATATTGCACCTATAATTGAAAAAACACCTAGAATACAATTAAAAACTTTCATCACTATACCTCTTTTATTAAAATTTATTTTTATGTAAAATGCTTTTTTGAAAATGTATTGTGTAAATTTTATTTTGTTGATTTTATTCACAATATGCCCAAAATAAGGATTATTTGTTATAAATATTTTATTACAACACAAGTAACTTGTCAACTTATTTCTTATCATTTTTAATAGAATAACTGTAGGATTACAATTGATGTAACACATCTATTGTAATCCTACAAAACAATATTATTCAGCGCAATGTTTTGACTTGCAACAATTAAGTTATTGTGTTATTATTTTATCTGTATATAAATGTAAAAGAAGGTTTTAATATGTCATCCCGAAACGCCATAGGAGTTTTTGACTCCGGACTTGGGGGATTAAGCGCCGTAAAAGAGTTTTTACACGTTCTTCCAAACGAAAAAATAATATACTTCGGCGACACAGGCAGAGTTCCATACGGCAACCGAAGCCGTGACACAATTAAAAAATACGCATTTCAGGATACGGAATTTCTTCTGAGAAACAATGTAAAAATGATTGTTGCCGCCTGCGGCACGGTAAGCTCGGTTGCAGGAAAAGAGCTTGAAAGCAAGCTTCCCGTTCCATATACGGGAGTTGTTAATCCCACCGCTTTTACCGCTGCTCACAATACCAATAACGGAAAAATCGGAATTATCGGTACTGCGGCAACCATAAACAGTCACAGCTATAAATTAAGACTTGAAAAACTAAATCCAGATTTCAAGGTATATGAACAGGCGTGTCCGCTTTTTGTTCCGCTTGTTGAAAACGGCTTTATCTGCCGTGACGACCAGATTGTGCGGCTTGTCATAAGGAGATACCTTTCCGAGCTTAAAGAGCAGGGAATCGACACACTGATTCTGGGCTGTACCCACTATCCGCTTTTAAGAGAAGCGATTTCGGATTTTATGGGAGAAAAAGTAACTCTTGTTGATTCGGGATATGAAACTGCCGTATATGCGGCAAAGATACTTAAAGAACAAAATATGCTCAATGATGAACCGTCATACAAAAATCCCGAGTTTTTCGTCAGCGACACTCCCGACGGATTTGAAAATGTTGCCGGACTGTTTTTAGGACGCGATATGGAGCATACGGTAACACAGATTGACATTGAGCAATATTGACAGGGGAAATACAATGGCAAATAACGAAAAATATATGATTTCCATTATCGGAGAACAAAAGCTCGACGGAGAAACAGACAAGGTCGAAGTTCTTACGGCAGGCAATTACATAATGAAAAACGGTCATTGCTATATCGGCTACAAAGAATACGACGACGATAATCCCAACGAACATTTTGATAATCTCATAAAAGTTGAAAATGATATTGTTACTATAACACGCAAAGGTCCTATGAGGTCACAGCTTATGCTTGAAAAGGGCAAGAGACATCAATGTCTTTACCAGACAGTTGCAGGCGACCTTATGATAGGCGTTTTTACAAAAACCATGAAAAACACGCTCGGAGAGCAGGGCGGCACGCTCGAAGTGAGCTACACGCTTGATTTTAATACAGACCTTGTGAGCGAAAACAGCTTTAAGATAAAGGTTGAAGAAAAAACAAATACGGCACAGTGAGGTAAAAAAGTATGGACACATATGCAAAATCAGTCAGTATGCTCAAAAAAGCAATTACTGATGCTATAAATAAAGCTATTGAAAAAGGAGAGCTTCCTCAGGCGGAAATACCGCAGTTTATTATTGAAACTCCTGCCGACAGAAGTCACGGAGATTTTGCGACAAATGCGGCTATGGCAGGTGCAAAAGCATTTAAAATGCCTCCGTTTAAAATTGCTCAGGCAATTACGTCAAATCTTGGCCTTGAAAATACAATGTGTGAACGCTTTGAAACCGCAGGTCCTGGATTTATCAACTTCTTCCTCGGCTCTGACTTTTATTCAAATGTAATCCGCGAAATTCTTGCAGACCCGCAGAATTACGGACGTTCGGATTTCGGCGGCAATGAAAAAGTTATGGTTGAATTTGTTTCCGCAAACCCGACAGGTCCTATGCATATGGGCAATGCAAGGGGCGGCGCTCTCGGCGATTGTCTTGCGGCGGTTCTTGACAAGGCAGGATACAACACATGGCGTGAATTTTATGTAAATGACGCAGGCAACCAGATTGAAAAATTCGGCTGCTCGCTTGAAGCGCGTTATCTTCAAATTTTTAAAGGCGATGAGATAGAGTTTCCCGAGGACGGTTATCAGGGCAGTGACATAACAGAGCTTGCTCAGGAATATGCCGACATCAACGGTGACAGCCTTGTAAACGCTGAAAGCGAGGAGCGCAGGCAAGCGCTTGTTGACTATGCACTTCCAAAGAACATCAAAAAAATGCAGTCGGATATGGCTAAATATAAAATCTTCTATGACAAGTGGTTTTTCGAAAGCGAGCTTCATAAAAGCGGTGCGGTAAAGTCTGTTGTGGATCTGCTTACCGAAAAGGGACTCACCTACAAAAAAGAGGGTGCAGTCTGGTATAAAAACAAAGAGGTTCTTACAGAACAACTGCTGAAAGAGGGCAAAACTCAGAAATACATTGATAACCTTGAGCTGAAGGACGATGTATTAATACGTCAGAACGGTAATCCCACTTATTTTACAGCTGACATTGCATATCACAAAAATAAATTCGACAGAGGATTTACAACTCTCATTGACGTCTGGGGCGCAGACCATCACGGACACGTAATGAGAATGAAAGGTGCAATGGATGCAATCGGATATGACGGCAGCAAGCTGAATGTAGTGCTTATGCAGCTTGTAAAGCTTGTAAAGGGCGGAGAACTTGTAAAAATGAGCAAACGAACAGGCAAAGCAATTCAGCTTGGCGATTTGCTTGACGAAGTGCCTGTTGACAGCGCAAGATTTCTGTTCAACACAAGGGAAGCAAACACACAGATGGACTTTGACCTTGACCTTGCGGTAAGTCAGGACAATCAAAATCCCGTTTACTATGTACAGTATGCTCACGCAAGAATTTGCAGTATTTTCAAGGCTCTTGAAAAGGACGGAATCACACCGCGAGAATGCAGTGCCGAAGAGCTTGCACTTCTTACAGCAGACGAAGAGCGTGAACTTATAAATCACCTTGCCTCATACACAAGCGAGATAATCAGTGCGGCAAAGGATTATGACCCGACAAAAATAACACGTTATGTAACCCAGCTTGCAACTTTGTTCCACAAATTTTACAACGCGTGCCGCGTTAAGGGCGAAAACGAGGGTCTTATGCAGGCAAGACTTGCTCTCTGCGAATGCGTAAGAGCCGTTATTAAAAACGTACTGACAATGTTCAACATTACCTGCCCCGAAGCTATGTAGTCTAAGATTCACTTCCCTATTTTAAAATTAAGATTTAGTATTAAAACAATAACGCATAATAACAAAAAAACTGCAAAAAATATAACCACCTCAGTAAAAAGGTGGTTATTTTTATGAACAAAAAAACTGAAAAGAAAAACGAACAATTTCCAATCGAGCTTCCGTCACGCAGCAGCGAAACAAAGCGTTCGCCTATTGTTGACGTAGTAGAAAACGAAACTTATCCTCTTGAATTTGCCAACGGCAATATGCGCCACCACAGCGGAGTGCACATTGAATCATTTGACAACATTTCCGAGGTTGTAGCTACCGAAATAGAACCTGATAAGGAAGGGCAAACCATTCACGAACAGTAAATGTCGGAAGATAAAGCAGAGATGTGTCGGAGTTTACGGCTCCGACATTTTCTTTTATGCCAAGCTGACGCGCAATTATTCTTACTCTGAGCTGATGAAATCCGTCGGTGACTATGGCAATATTGCCCGGATTTATCATTCCTCCTGTCATCGGAACAAAAAACAGTCCGAATAATATTATGGAAACTATTGTAAGTATAGTGCGTATAATTAGTATAAGTATATTTTTCATAGCAAAACCACACTAAATTCCTTTTAATACATATTATCATAATTTTCTGTAAAATTCTAAATAAAAACATATAGAGCAGAGTAATACTAATCACTGATAAAAATTGTACGGCGGTATAAATAATGCAGACAAAACAAACTCAAAACAAAATAATAAGCGTTGTCCTTGCAGGAAATCCAAACTGCGGCAAAACCACGCTTTTTAATCAGCTTACGGGAAGCAAACAGTATGTGGGCAACCGACCCGGTGTTACGGTTGAAAAAAGGACAGGCAAAGTCCGCAGTTTTCTCGAAAGAGATATTTATGTTACCGACTTGCCTGGTATATACTCGCTTTCACCTTACACTCCCGAAGAAATAATATCACGCAACTGTCTTTTATATGACGAGCCTGACGTTATAATAAACATTGTAGACGCTTCAAACCTTGAACGCAACCTTTATCTTACCACTCAGCTTGCCGAGCTTGCAAAGCCTATGGTAATTGCTCTTAATATGTGTGATATTGTTGAGAAAAAAGGTGATATAATTGATGTTGGTTATCTTGAGCGTCAGCTCGGAATTCCTGTTATTCCTATCTCGGCAAGCAGAAACACAGGCATTGACCAACTCATTGAAAAAGTCGTCAGTCTTTATGACAGCGGAAAGTATATTATCGTAAAAAACATTTATTCCCATGAGGTTGACCGAAGTCTGCGGGAAATAGAAAATCTGTTTAAAGAAATTCAACAGAACAATAATACCCACAACAGATGGACGGCTATAAAGCTTTTTGAGGGTGATTCTGTAACGTGGGGGCATTATAAATTTACAAAAGCGCAAAAAGAACGCATAAATATGTATATCAATAAAGTCTGCGCGTCAAAAAATACCGACTGCGAAATGATAATTGCAGATGAAAGGTACAAATACATATGCTCTGTTACGCAAAAAGCCGTAACTCGCAAACAGCCTGCGGATTTTATAAGTATTTCTGACAAAATAGACGGAATTATCACAAACAGAATACTGGCAATTCCTATTTTTTTTATTATTATGCTGGTCATTTTTATTATCACATTCGGTGCACCCGGAACATTTCTGCGTGACAGCGCGCAATATCTGATTACAGATGTTTTCGGCAATGCAATTGAGCGTATTCTCACTGCTTTAAACACTGCCAATTGGGCGAAAAGCCTTGTAGTTGACGGAATTATAGCAGGAACAGGTTCAGTAATTTCGTTTTTGCCTCAAATTATGCTGCTGTTCACCATGCTTTCTCTTTTGGAGGAGAGCGGGTATATGTCAAGAGCCGCCTTTATTATGGATAAACCCCTGCAATACATAGGGCTTTCGGGCAAAGCATTTGTACCCATGCTTTTGGGTTTTGGCTGTACAGTTCCAGCAGTTCTTGCAACAAGAACACTTGAAAACATAAAGAGTAAAAGAATGACAATAATGCTTATTCCGTTTATGTCCTGCTCTGCCAAAATGCCCGTATATATGCTGTTAATCTCTTATTTTTTTGCAGATAAAGGATTTTTAGTTGTTTTTGCGATATATCTTCTCGGAATAACGGCGGCAATACTGACTGCGCTGCTTTTTAACAATACTGCACTCAAAGGCAAAAAAGCTCCGTTTGTTATGGAGCTTCCGCCCTATCATATACCGACCCTTAAAAGCCTAAAAATCCATGTGGCAGAGAGAATGAAAGACTTTATGATAAAGGCTGGTACAATATTGCTCGGTGCCTCAATACTGATATGGTTTCTTCAGAGCTTTGATTTTTCTTTTAAAATGGTATCTCCCGATGAAAGTATGCTTGCAATAATCGGAAAATTTATTGCCCCCGTATTTTCTGTCTGCGGCTTTGGCGACTGGCGGGCTTCTGTTTCTCTGCTGACAGGCATTGCGGCTAAAGAAAGTGTAGCCTCTACCCTTTCCGTCTTGTATAACGGCACAAGCATTGCAAATACATTCACTCCTCTTTCGGCATTCTCGTTTCTTGTATTTATTTTGCTCTACACTCCTTGCATTGCCGCTCTGTCGGCAATACACAAAGAAATGAAAAGTGCAAAGTGGACTGCTGTCACTATAATATATCAGATTTTTGCCGCGTGGCTTGCCTCTGCGCTTGTATTTCAGGTTGGCACGCTAATATTAAATTTGATATGAGTATCGAAATCGCACAGCACAATTTGTACTTTTTTGTAATATTATATCGATTATTATATCGATTTGTATTGACTTTTGATATGTATTGAGATATTATAATTGTATAAATGTAATATTTTTATTAGCACAATAAGGAGTGATTTTATGAAGTGTCCGAACTGCGGATTTGACGGCAACGAAAAATTTTGCCGAATGTGCGGCACAAAAATACCTGAACAGCAATATTTTTCAAATAATGACATCCACAATCCATACATAAACAACAAATCCGGCGCAGAACAGCCTGCCGCTGATAATATTAATCCACAACATCAGCAGCCTGTTTCTACGGCGCAAACTTTTCAATATCAAAACCAAACACCTTTTACACCTGCACAAGATTTCGGAAATAAAACACCTGTTTCATCTGCTCGAGATTTTCAATCCCAGCCCCCCATTCCCCCTGCACAGAACTTTGAGCCGCAGATGTCCGCTGAGTCTGCACAAGATTTTCAGCCTAAACAGACGCCTGTTCCCCCTGCACAAAATCAATATAACTACTCTGCGCAAGGTATGCCCATGTCTCCTCAGAGTGCTGTACCCGTACCTCCGCAATACTACAATCAGGCTGCGCCCCAAAAAAGCGACAAGATTCTTCCGATTGTACTTTCCTGTATAATAATTGCTGTTATCATAGCGGGAACAGTAATCAATGTGTATTCCTCGTGCGCTTATAACAAATCAATTATAGAAAGTATTATAAATAAAACAAATTACTATGATGATAACTATGATGATTATGAGGACGATTATGATGACGATATTGACTATCAATTTGACGATATAGTTCATGGAATAAATGACGCGGCAAAGTTTTCAGACGGAACGGTTACGCTCACAAAGGTTACATCAAGTGCTGAAAAAGCTGACTCAGATAAAGGAAAAAGCGAATGTGGATTTACGTTTGTAATTGAAAACACAACAAACCATGATATTGAGTTTTACGAGCCATATATGGACGTAATGTCCGCTGATGATAATGAAATATACTTTGATTGGCTGCGTGACGACATTGATTACGAGAATCACAGTGACTACAATAGTTCCTATACTTTTGTAGTAAAAGCCGGGGGAAAAACAGAATTTACGGTTTATTATTCAATACCCAACAATGTTAAAGCAGTAGACATAAACTTTAACATAGACAATTATGACGACAATTCCAGATTTTCTACTAATTTTTCAGCAGATTTAAAATAAAAGCATTATAATACTAACCCCCGTGAAGTTAAAAACTTCACGGGGGTTCTGCATTTTCGTATTTTCGTTTTATAATTTATCGTTCAGCTTATCGTTGGCATACTCTAAACCGGTCTGCCAATTTTTCTGAACCTTTCATATCGTGCTGAAGTCAGCTCTTCGTCCGACAATGAGAGGTTTTTTTCAAATGTTCGGCTTACAAGCAGTTTAAGGCTTTCAAACATAGCCTTGTCGTCAGCCTTTGGCTGGCGTATAATACGCTCGATTACGCCCAAATCAAACAAATCCTGAGCCGTCATTTTAAGAGCCTCAGCCGCCTGAGCAGCTTTTGAACTGTCTTTCCAGAGGATTGACGCACAGCCTTCGGGAGAAATTACCGAATACACTGAATTCTCAAGCATCCACACTTCGTCTGCGACGGCAAGCGCGAGAGCACCGCCGCTTCCTCCCTCACCAATCAGAATAGTGAGCACGGGAGTTTTTAATGTCATCATTTCCATAAGATTTTCAGCAATAGCCTGACCCTGTCCGCGTTCCTCTGCGCCGATTCCGCAGAACGCGCCGCTTGTGTCAACAAAACACAGCACGGGACGGCGGAACTTTTCCGCCTGCTTCATAAGTCTTAACGCCTTGCGGTAGCCCTCGGGATGAGCCTGACCAAAATTGCGCTCCATACGCTCCTTTGTGTTTCTGCCCTTCTCAAGCCCTATTACCGTAACAGGCATATCATAAAGCATAGCAAGACCGGCTACTACTGCCTTGTCATCTGCAAATCTACGGTCTCCGTGAAGCTCAATAAAGCTGTCGCCAAACATATTGGCAATGTAATCAACAGCCGTCAGCTTATTGGCATCACGTGCCGCCGTAACCTTTTCATAAGCTGTCATTACTTCGCCTCCTTATTGCCGTATCCGTGTATTTTAAGCAGTTTTATAACTGTAGCTTTTAAATTATCTCTGCTGACAACTGCGTCAATAAATCCCTTTTGTAAAACAAATTCAGATGTCTGGAAATCTTTCGGCAATTTCTGGCGCATCGTCTGTTCAATAACTCTCGGTCCTGCAAAAGCGACCAATGTATCGGGCTCAGCCAGAATTATATCTCCCTCCATGGCAAACGACGCCGTAACTCCGCCTGTTGTGGGGTCGGTGAGAATCGTTATATACAAAAGTCCTTCGTCGCTGTGGCGTTTTACTGCGCCCGAAGTTTTTGCCATCTGCATAAGCGACATTATGCCCTCCTGCATTCTTGCACCGCCTGAAACAGTGCATACAATAATAGGAAGTTTTTTGTCTGTTGCATACTCAAAAGCACGGGTAATTTTCTCGCCTGTTACCGTTCCCATACTTCCCATCATAAAATCAGGGTCCATAACGCACAAGACAGAATCAATTCCGCCGATTTTGCACGTGCCGCTTATAACAGATTCTTTACCGCCGCTTTGTTTTGCCTTTTCAAGCTTATTATCATATCCGGGAAAATCAAGAATATTTGTGCTTGTCATTTCAGCATCATGCTCGCAAAAGGTTTCTTCGTCGGCAAACATATTAATTCTCTGCTTTGCGTTCATTCTGAAATGATGATTGCACTTCGTGCAGATACGCAGATTTTCTTCCATATCGGTAGTAAGAAGCATTGTATTGCATTTTGGACACTTTATCCACATTTCTTCCGGAATAAAAGGTTTGTTTTGCTGTTCATCGGGCTGGGACTCAAGTTCATTTTTTGGTTTTCTGAAAGAAAATAAATCCATATCAAATTCCATAGCCTTTCTTACCTGATTAATGTCGATTATTATCTAACCGTTGTATGCTTCAATTGTTTTCCGATTCAGTACGTCTTTTTTCTTCGAACTCAGCCATAAAGTCTGTTGTATATTCTCCGCTGACAAATTGTTCGTCTGACAAAATTTCGGCAAGCAGATCACGGTTGATTTCTATGCCGTCAATTGTAAGCTCGGAAAGAGCCATTTTCATTTTGCGTATTGCTTCCGCCCTGCTTCTTGCCTGAACAATCAGTTTGCCTATCATCGAGTCGTAATATGGCGGAACAAAATAATCCTGAAAAACAGCCGTGTCAAAACGAACAAATGAACCGCCCGGAGTATGAAGTCTTTTGATTCTTCCGCAGCTCGGGCGGAATCCCTTTTCGGGGTTTTCGGCATTAATTCTGCATTCAATAACGTTTCCGTGAGTAAAAATGCTGTCCTGAGTGCGTGAAAGCTTTGCACCCGCGGCAATTCTGATCTGCCACTGAACAATGTCAAGACCCGTTACCATCTCGGTAACACCGTGTTCAACCTGAAGTCTTGTGTTCATTTCCATAAAATAAAAATTATTGTTTTTATCAAGCAGAAATTCAACCGTACCCGCATTGACGTAGTTGACTGCCTTTGCCGCCTTGACTGCGGCAATCATCATCTCTTTGCGCGTCTTTTCATCAAGAGCAGGACTGGGACTTTCTTCAATAATTTTCTGATTTTTGCGCTGAACGGAACATTCTCTTTCTCCAAGACAAATTATGTTGCCGTATTTATCACAAAGAAGCTGCATTTCAATGTGCTTTACCGGATGAATAAACTTCTCTATGTAGCATGCGCCGTCGCCAAATGCAGACTCAGCCTCTGCGGAAGCTGAAAGAAAAGCTTCTTCAAACTGCTCTATTGAATCAACTCTGCGTATTCCCCTTCCGCCGCCGCCTGAACGAGCCTTGATAAGCAGAGGGAATCCGATTTTTTCCGCCTCTGATTTTGCCTGCTCAACATCTTCAACAATATCGCATCCAGGAGTTACGGGAACGCCTGCCGCACGCATAGTTTTGCGCGCATTGTCCTTGTCGCCGAGAAGTTTAATCATATCTGAAGTCGGGCCTATGAAATTTATATTGCACTGCTCACAAAGCGAAACAAACTTTGCATTTTCCGACAAAAGCCCGTAGCCTGGATGAATTGCCTGCGCTCCGCTCTCAACCGCAACCGTAAGTATGGCAGGCATATTAAGGTAGCTGTCGGCAACTCTACTGCCTCCTACGCAATAGCTTTCGTCAGAAAGCTGAACGTGCATTGCATCCTTGTCTGCCTCAGAATAAATTGCAACCGTTGCAATGCCCATTTCACGGCACGCACGAATGATTCTTACTGCAATTTCTCCGCGGTTTGCAATCAGAATTTTAGAAAACATTTCTTCACTTCCATAAGATTATTGCATTAAATAAATTACTTATTTTCAATCAAAGCAAACGAAAGCTCGGCACTTACACAAAGCTTGCCGTCAACGTATCCTTTTGCGTCAATAAAATAAAAAGCGCCTCTGCTTTTTGTAAGGGTACACACACTTTCGAGCGTATCTCCCGGTTTTACGGGATTTTTAAACTTTACGTTATTCATCTTTGTAAAGTACGGCGTGCAGTTTTTGACCTTATCTGCAAGCAGGCAGCAGCTTGCCTGTCCCATCATTTCACAGAGAATAACTCCCGGAACAACGGGATTGCCCGGAAAATGTCCCTGCAAAAAGAATTCGTCACCTTTTATGGTATATCTGCCCTTTGCAGTGTTTTCGTCAACGCTTTCAGCCTCTTCAACAAGAAGCATATTGTCGCGGTGCGGTAATATCTGTTTGATTTCTTCCTGATTCATAATAATCTCCTGTTTTCAGCCTGCACACATACAAGTGCTTATCATTCAAGTGATTGCTATAATAGTTTATGGCTAGAAATATTAAGTAATTATTTTATCTTAAACAAAGGCTGACCGTACTCAACAAGCTCGCCGTCATTTGCAAGAACGGCCGTGATTTCGCCGTCCTCTTCAGCCTGAATTTCATTCATACACTTCATTGCTTCAATAATACATACTGTATCGCCTTTTTTAACCTGTTTGCCGACAGATACGTAAGGCTCGCTTTCAGGTGAGGGAGCAGCATAGAAAACTCCTACGATAGGAGCATTTATTGTTTTTCCGCTGTCCTGAGCGGAAGCCGCAGCAACCTCAGGAGCAGCGGCAGACGGCATAACCGGTACAGCAGGAACAGCAGCGCCGTTAGCAACGGGAATTGTACTTACAATCTGCTGTGGCTTTTCAAGATGTATTTTTGAGCCGTCCTCTCTCTGTATTTCAAGCACAGAAAGTGATGACTCCTCAAGAACTGAAATAAACTCTTTGACTTCGTCTAAACTATACATAATAACGCCCTTTCCTGATTAAATCTTCTTAAATACTACGCAGGCATCGTGACCGCCGAATCCGAGATTCGTTGATGCCGCAACATTTATATTGCGCTTAACTGCCTTTTTGGGGGTATAGTTGAGATCAAGCTCTTCGTCAGGCTCGTCAAGATTGATTGTAGGAGGAATAATTCCGTCCTTTAATGCCATTATAGCCGCAATTGCTTCAACTGCGCCTGTTGCACCGAGCATATGGCCTGTCATAGACTTTGTTGAGCTGATGTTTACATCATAAGCCTTTTCGCCTAAAGCCGTTTTTATAGCCATAGTTTCGGTAAGGTCGTTTAAGTGTGTGCTTGTTCCGTGTGCATTGATGTATATTTCAGCGTCATCAGCAACTTCAGCCTCTTTAAAAGCAATTTCGATTGCTCTTGCAAGTCCTGCGCCCTCGGGATCGGGAGCTGTAACGTGATGAGCGTCACAGGTGTTGCCGTAACCGCAGAATTCAGCGTAAATTTTTGCACCTCTCGCCTTGGCGTGCTCGTATTCCTCAATAATAAGCATACCTGCGCCCTCGCCCATAATAAATCCGTCGCGGTCCTTGTCAAACGGACGTGAAGCTGTTTTTGGGTCTGGGTTTGTGGAAAGTGCCTTGATATTCTGGAAGCCTGCTATTGTAAGAGGCGAAATGACTGCTTCCGTACCGCCTGCGATAACTGCGTCAACATAACCGTCCTTAACTGCATGGAATGCCTCTCCGATTGAGTTTGTGCCTGTTGCACACGCGCTCATAACAGAAAGTGAAGCGCCCTTTGCTTTGAAGCGTATAGCGACATTTCCGGTGGCAATGTTGCCTATCATCATAGGAATAAAGAACGGAGAAACCTTTTTTGCGCCGCCGTTTTCCATTGCAACGGTATTTTTAACAAATGTACGAAGTCCGCCGATACCTGCGCCTATGTAAACGCCGAAACGGTTCTCGTCAATGTTTCCGATAATTCCGCTGTCGTCAACAGCCTCCTGTGCAGCAGCAATTGCATACTGCGAGTACAAATCAAGCTTTCTTATTTCCTTTTTTTCTATATATTTTTCAGGCTCAAAATTCTTTACAGTACCTGCAATATGAACCTTTAACTCGCTTGTATCAAATTCGGTAATCGTTTCTATACCGCAAACTCCGTCAACAAGATTTTTCCACATTGTAGGAACGTCATTACCTACCGGGCTGACTGCACCCAAGCCTGTTACTACTACTCTTCTGCTCATATTAACCTCCGAATTACATTGCAAGTCCGCCGTCAACCCTGATTACCTCGCCTGTTACATAGGCAGCTTCATCAGAGCAGAGGAATGCAACTACATCCGCAACGTCTTCGGGTGTGCCGATACGCTTTGCGGGAATTTGTGCTTTCATTGCGTCTTTTACCTTGTCTGACAATACGTTTGTCATATCTGTGCCGATATATCCGGGAGCAACCGCATTAACTGTTACGCCTCTGCCTGCAAGCTCCTTCGCTACCGACTTTGTCAGACCGATTATGCCTGCCTTTGACGCCGAATAGTTAGCCTGACCTGCGTTGCCGATAATACCTACGATTGAAGATGTGCTTACAATTCTGCCGTAACGCTTCTTCATAAAATGCTTGTAGGTGTGCTTGATCATATTGAATGTGCCTTTTAGGTTTACGCCGATAACAGCGTCAAAATCCTTTTCATCCATATTAAGAACGAGCTTGTCGCGTGTGATTCCTGCATTGTTTACAAGAATATCTATTCCGCCGAAATCTTCGATTACCTTGTCAACAGCCTGCTTTGACGCCTCAAAATCGGACACATCGCAAAAATACTGTTCAACCTTGGTGCCGTACTGCAAAAGCTCCTCTTTAGCCTTTATGCCCTCGCTTTCATCGCCTACATAGAGAATTGCTATGTTTGCACCGCCTTTAGCAAGCTTTGTCGCGATCGCAAGACCTATTCCTCGTGAGCCGCCCGTGATAACGGCTGTTTTATTTTCAAAATTCATAAAAACCTCCGAATTATGTTCAAAAATAAATATATGTATGAAATTTAAAGCTCAAGCGCGTCAATATCGGACGGAGTTTCAACTTTAAACGCTTTTACATCCGCGTTTATTCTCTTAACAAGACCCGTAAGAGTTTTTCCTACGCCGACTTCAATAAATGTATCTACGCCGTCTTTAATCATATTTTCAACAATTGTCTGCCATCTTACGGGGTTTTCAACCTGAGCCTTTACAAGCGCCTTGTAATCTCCTTCATACGGCTGAGCCGTATAGTCGGAATATATTGTTATTTCAGGAGCTGAAAAATCAATATTCTTCATATATTCTGCAAGTCCCTCGGCGGCTTCTGACATAAACGGCGAATGAAACGCTCCGCTTACGGCAAGAAGCTTTGCCCTGCCTCCGGCATTTTTTACGGCCTCACAGAAAGCGTCTGCATTTTCGCTTGTTGTTGCAACAACTGTCTGTGCAGGCGAATTGTAGTTTACGGGATATGTTTTTTTAAATTTTTTGCATATCTCCTCAACCTGCTGAGGAGTAATCTTCATTACTGCCGCCATTGCGCCGGGATTTTCATTTGCCGCCTTGTCCATAAGCTCGCCTCTTTTGCAAACAAGCTTAAAGGCCTCCTCATCTGAAATCATTTTAGAAAAGGCAAGAGCGGCAATTTCTCCGAGCGAAAAGCCTGCCACACAATCGGGCTTAATTTCCTTTTCAAGCAATGCGTATGCCGCCGCAAGGTCAGCTGTAAAAACGCACGGCTGAGTATTTACCGTTTTGCATAGCTCTTCGGCTGTACCCTCAAAGCACTGTGTTGAAGTGTTCGGTCTGACAGAATCTGCCATATCATAAACAGCCTTTGCGGCAGTGGAAGAATCATAAAGCTGCTTGCCCATTCCGCTGTACTGTGCGCCCTGACCTGAGAATATGAATGCTATTTTACCCATTTTGTCGCTCCATTCAATACTTCTTCAGCCTGTGTAAACATTTCAACTATCATCTCGCGTGCAGGCTGTTCCTTTTTTACCATAGCGGCAACCTGACCCGCAAGAACTGTTCCGTTTGAAACATCGCCCTCTCTTACAGCAAGTCTTACTGTGCCTATTCCCATTTTTTCAAGCTCTTCATCTGAAAATTCCGATGAATTATATTCAGCTTTTGAATACTCGCGTGTGAATGCGTTGCGAATTGAACGAACCGGATGACCGAGTCTTTTGCCCGTTACAACCGTATCTATATCCTTAGCCTTTAAAATTTTATTTTTATATTCCTGAGAAATTGTACATTCCTCTGCTACGAGAAATCTTGTGCCTACCTGTACGCCTACTGCGCCGAGCATAAATGCCGCCGCAATCTGTCTGCCGTCTGCAATACCGCCTGCGGCGATTACGGGGATTGAAACCGCGTCAACAACCTGAGGCACGAGCGCCATTGTGGTAAGGTCGCCGACATGACCGCCTGATTCTCCGCCCTCTGCAATAACTGCAAATGCGCCGTTCTTTTCCATTTTTCTTGCAAGAGCAACGCTCGGAACTACAGGAATAACCTTAATTCCTGCTTCAAGCCACTTCTCCATATATTTTCCGGGATTTCCTGCACCTGTGGTAACAACCTTGATGCCCTCTTCAATCACCACTTCGGCAACCTCTGAAGCATAAGGACTCATAAGCATAATGTTAACACCGAAAGGTTTGTCTGTAAGCTCTTTGCACTTGCGGATCTCCGCTCTGAGCTGTTCCCCGTTTGAGTTCATGGCTGCAATCAGACCCAAGCCTCCTGCGTTTGAAACGCCTGATGCGAGATATGCGTCGGCTACCCACGCCATGCCTCCCTGAAATATCGGAAATTCAAGGCCGAGCGACTGGTCTATTACGGTAGAAATCATATGTACATTCCTCTTTTCTGCAAGATACTGCGGTTTTTCGGCTAAACTGTTTTGCAAGATTTCATCATTTTAATAAAACTCGAAAAACACAGTTCTTTGATTTTAATAACATAGTAAATCAAATTAATACTACCTCAAAAGACCTTAAAAGTCAATATATATGCTCAACTTTTTGGAATTACCTAATCAAAACTTTCGTATTTATCTTAGCTGCAATAATCTTCAAGCGATTTTCGCAGTTGTGCTTTACCTTTTACCTCTATTCCCTCTTTGAGCCTCATAACATCGCCTTTAGGCAAACTGTCTGTAAGCGTATCGGTAGTTATATACGGAGAGTTTTCTCCTTTTTTATACACAACAATTCTGTTGTTTTCAGATTTAAGCACAAAAACTTCATCCTGTACGCCGCTTACGGTGCTTGACTCAACCGTATTTTGTATTTCCGCAGAAGATGAAGGAGCAAATAACATTCCAGTAAACAAACAGCTTATAAGAATAATACCCGTAATACAAACAAGCCTTTTCATTTCATCATCCTTTTTATTTTTATACTAACTGCTGATCAAACTAAATCAAACTAAACAGACAATGTTTTATCGTTAGTTTTGCCCGAAATAAAGCGATTATTCACCCTTTTTCATAAAATTCATGGCTTAATGCCGCATATTTTTTAATAAAAATTTGAATTAATGTAGGTTTGTCAATGATGTGTTACAAAATTAGAAAACTTGGCCGGTTGATAAAAAAGCATTGATATAGTCGGC
>CANQDR010000001.1 GCA_947593615.1 uncultured Clostridia bacterium | reverse complement strand
GCTGCAGGGGTTAAGCCTGTAAAAACCCCTTACAGGGGTTGTGCAAACCACCCGTTCAACGGGTGGTTTTGATTTATAGTAAATTGCTCGGTGATGCTCGGGTAAATAATAAGACATATAACTTGTGGAACCTGTTTGCCCGAATTGTAGGCGGTGTCACACTGTCTGCTTGAAATTGTGCGCGGGTGTCATACCATTTGCTCTAATTATAAGTGCGGCGCATCGCCTGCCCGAATTAGAGCGATATCAAGTTGCTATTTTTAAAAATATTGCTGATAAATATTACGCAGGAGTATTCAGCTAAAACACATATGTAAAAAGCAAGAGCAGAGTTTGCATAATCGTTATGCAAATCCTGCTCTTATACGGTATCTAAAATATAAAATAAATTATTTTAAGGCCTCAATAGCGGCTTCAATAAGTGTGATCTGTTCTCTTTCTTTTTCCGCCTGTCCCTTTACTTTTTCAATTACGGCTTCGGGTGCTTTAGATACAAATCCCTGATTATTCAGTTTGCCCTCGCTCTGCGCAAGTCGTTTTTTTACCTGTTCAAGCTCTTTGTTAAGCCTTGCAAGCTCAGCGTCCTTGTCAACAAGCTCGTCCATAGGAATATATATTTTTGCGTCGGCGGTTACAATAGTTACTGCACCGTCAAGTTCAAAGCTGTCTGCAACCTTGACCTCACTTGCAGACGCAAGTTTCTGAATAAACGGTGTTCCGTCCGAAAAAGTCTTAGGAAATTTTGTTGCAACATAAACCTTTGCTTTTCTTGACGGAGGAACGTTCATCTCTGCACGGCGGTTACGTATTGCACGGATTGCCTCCATAACTCTTTCCATCTCAAGAACGGCTTCGGGGAAGTCAAGCTCTGCGCTGTACTCGGGATATTTCGCAAGCATAACGGTTTCGCCGCTGTGAGGAATTGTCTGCCAGATTTCTTCTGTGATGTACGGCATAAACGGATGAAGCAAACGCAGAATTTGATCAAGAACATAAAGTAGAACCTGTCTTGCGTTCTGAGCGTCATTGCCGTCGCTGTTGAGCCTTGCTTTTACAAGCTCAATATACCAGTCGCAGTAGCAGTCCCAAATAAATTCATAAACCTTTTGAACTGCAATGCCAAGCTCAAATTTTTCGAGATTTTCATTTACTTCCTTTGCGACCGCGTTGAGTGTTGAAACGATCCACTTGTCCTCGGTAGTCAAGGTTTCGGGAAGCTTGCAGGGAACATCATAATCGTCAATATTCATATGAACGTATCGGGAAGCGTTCCACAGTTTGTTTGCAAAGTTAGCGCATGCCTCAACACGCTTTTCAGAATATCTCATATCATTGCCCGGAGAGTTGCCTGTTGCGAGGAAAAATCTAAGTGCGTCTGCACCGTACTTGTCAATTACTTCAAGTGGATCAATGCCGTTTCCAAGTGATTTTGACATTTTTATGCCGTTCTCGTCACGTACAATTCCATGCATAAATACAGTTTTAAAAGGAGGCTCTCCCGTCTGTTCAAGTGCCGAGAATATCATTCTTGCAACCCAGAAGAAGATTATGTCATAGCCTGTAACGAGGGTATCTGTAGGATAGAAATAGTCAAGCTCAGGAGTTTTGTCGGGCCAGCCGAGAGTTGAGAAAGGCCATAGGGCAGAGCTGAACCATGTATCAAGTGTGTCCTCATCCTGATGAAGATGATTTTTTCCGCACTTCGGACAAACGGACGGAGTTTCTTTTGCTACAATAATTTCTCCGCAGTCATCGCAGTACCACGCAGGAATTCTGTGACCCCACCAAAGCTGACGGGAAATGCACCAGTCTTTGATGTTTTCCATCCAGTGGTAATATACTTTTTCAAATCTTTCGGGAATAATTTTTGTTTTACCGTTCTTTACACATTCAATCGCAGGTTCGGCAAGCGGTTTCATCTTTACAAACCACTGTTTCGAAACACGGGGTTCAACTGTAGTTTTGCAGCGGTAGCAGGTTCCTACGTTGTGCTTGAGAGGCTCAATTTTAACGAGATAACCGCCGTCTTCAAGGTCTTTTACAATTGCTTTTCTGCATTCATATCTGTCCATACCCTGATATTTGCCTGCATTTTCATTCATATGAGCAGTATCGTCCATAACATTGATAACATCAAGATTATGTCGCAGACCAACTTCAAAGTCGTTGGGGTCGTGAGCAGGAGTGATTTTAACAACGCCTGTTCCAAAATCCATTTCAACATAGGTGTCTGCAACAACAGGAATTTCTCTGCCTACAATCGGAAGAGTAACCGTTTTGCCGATAATATTTTTATATCGCTCATCATCAGGATGTACTGCAACAGCAGTATCACCCAGCAGAGTTTCGGGACGTGTTGTAGCGAGTTCAACATATCCGCTTCCGTCGGTCAGAGGATAGCGAAGATGCCAGAACGAACCGTCCTGCTCTGTAAAATCAACCTCGGCGTCCGATATGGAAGTACAGCAGTGCGGACACCAGTTGATAATTCTTTCGCCCCTGTAGATAAGACCTTTGTTATAGAGTTTAATAAAAACTTCTTTAACCGCTTTTGAACATCCTTCATCCATGGTAAAGCGTTCGCGTTCCCAATCGCAGCTTGAACCCAGCTTTTTCAGCTGGCTTGTAATTCTTCCGCCGTATTCTTTTTTCCATTCCCATGCGCGTTCAAGAAAGCCGTCGCGTCCGATGTCTTCTTTTGAAACACCTTCATTGCGCATAGCTTCAACAATCTTTGCCTCAGTAGCAATTGACGCATGATCTGTTCCAGGAAGCCAGAGCGCACTGTATCCCTGCATTCTTCTCCAGCGGATAAGAATATCCTGTAAGGTTTCATCAAGCGCATGTCCCATGTGCAGTTGTCCCGTAATATTTGGCGGCGGCATTACTATTGTATACGGTTTTTTATCCTTATCGACCTCTGCGTGAAAGTAGTTGCCCTTTATCCAGAAATCATAAATTTTGTCCTCAAAGTCCGAGGGCTTGTAGGATTTAGCAAGTTCCTTTGCCATAAACATATCTCCTCATACATTGCAAAGTAATTTATATAAGTGTGAAAATACACCTCTTTTATATATACCTATATATTATCGCATTTAAACAGTAATTTGTCAATTAATGCAGAATAAAAATCATACAAGTTAAGATAATAAAATTTTAAATGATGAAATTAAAACCACCGTAAAACAGCTTGTTTACAGCTGTTACGGTGGTATTTAGTGTTTAATGTATTTTATTCGCAGTTAAATTATAGTTCCTCCGCCTACAACATAGTCGCCGTCATACAGAACGACTGCTTGTCCTTTTGATATTGCGCGCTGAGGTTTATCAAAAACAATATGGATTGTATTTTCGTCAATTTGTTCAGCCACTGCGCTCTGTTCAGGCTGATTATATCTAACACGAGCTTTTATCTTGATTGGACTTTCAATTCTTTCGTAGGAAATAAGGTTAATGTCAGTAGCATACAATTCTTTTGAAAACAGACCGCCGTTTTCGCAGAGAATAACTTTATTGTTTTCAAGGTCTTTTTCCTTTACATACATAGGGTGGGGAAGGGCAAGACCAAGTCCTTTACGCTGCCCGATTGTATAACGTATAATCCCCTTATGTTCGCCGAGAATATTTCCGCTTTCATCAACAAATTTTCCGTGCGGATAAGTTCTGCCCGTATATTGTTCAATGAATTTAGCATAATCGCCGTCAGATACAAAGCATATATCCTGGCTGTCATGCTTGCGCGCGTTGATAAAACCGAGTTCCTCCGCAATTTTACGGACATTTTCTTTGGTCATATTCCCGAGCGGAAAAAGTGTCTTTGCAAGCTGTTTCTGCGTAAGAGAATAAAGTACGTAGCTCTGGTCTTTAGTTGCATCAGTCGATTTTTTAAGTAAATATCTTTTTGAATTTTCATCATATTCAATTATAGCATAATGTCCCGTCACAACATAGTCAAAGTCGAGCTCTTCCGCTCTGCGCATAAGCTTTTCAAACTTAATGAATCGGTTGCAGTCAATGCAGGGATTGGGAGTAGTGCCGTTTTCGTAAGCGTCTATAAAACGGGATATTACGTTTTCTTTAAAACTGTCTTTAAAGTTATATACATAATAGGGAATTCCAATTTTGAGGCATACATTGCGTGCGTCGTCAATATCATCAAGTGAACAGCAGGTTTTCTCCTTTTTCTCGCCGATCTCGTCATTGTCAAAAAGCTTGAGTGTAATTCCTGTTGAGTCATATCCCATTTGTTTTATGAGGTAAGCGGCAACTGAGCTGTCAACCCCTCCGCTCATTGCAATTAATGCTTTTTTTACCATTATAAGCGCCATTTAATACCGAGTTAACACAAAATTATTTTGATAGATTCTGTGCGCACAGTACCGTTCCTTTCATGATGTTACTTGAGTTATCCTATTTTCAGCCGCCGAGCCTTATCATTTCATCAATACATTTTTTAGCGTCTTTTATTGTATCATCATCCAAGATAATTTCTTCTCCGCCTTTTCCTGCAAGACAGTTATAAACGTCAGCAAGAGTTGTAGATTTCATATTTGGGCAGATAAGCTTTAATGAGAGGAAATAGAAATTCTTTTCGGGGCACTTATATTGCAGATGTTCCGCAATACTTATTTCAGTGCCTATAATAAAATCCTTTTTGTCGGAATTTATTGCATAATTCATAATACCTGAGGTTGAGCCGACATAATCCGCCATTGCAACGACTTCAGGAACACATTCGGGATGTACAAGAAGTTCTGCGTCAGGATGTAATGCCTTTGCTTTTTTAACATCATCGGTATTTACACAGGCATGGATAGGGCAGCCGCCGCTTAAAAGCTTAATGTTCTTTTCGGGACATTGCTTAGCTACATAGTCGCCCAGATTACAGTCGGGTATAAACAGAATATTTTTGTTTTCTATATTATTCACAATTTTAACTGCCGATGAGCTTGTTACACACACATCGCAAATAGTTTTTAAATCGGCTGTTGTGTTTATGTATGCTACTACGGAATAGTCAGGATACATCTCCTTAATCTGAGAAATAAGCTGTTTATCCATCTGATCAGCCATACTGCATCCTGCAATGGGCTGCGCGAGATATACTTTTTTTTCAGGAGAAAGTATTTTACAGGTTTCAGCCATAAAGCGGACGCCGCACATAAGGATATTTTTATTTTCAACTTTACTTGCATCAACACTGAGTTTGTAGCTGTCACCGGTAAAGTCAGCAATTTCAAGAATTTCGTGTGCCTGATAACTGTGAGCAAGAATGCAGACATCATTTTCTTTTTTTAATTCGGTAATTTTATTCTGTAACTGTTCAATATTCATAATATATGTTCCTTTCATAATACTTCATCTATTCCTATTATTTTATTATAAAAAGCTGTTTTTTGTCGGTCTTATGAAATGGAATCTTTAACTTAGAAAGATGCCGAGAAAATTCAGCTAATAACTCTATTATACAATATAAATATCTTCATATGCAATAGTAAATAAATAATCATATACCATATTTTGTAAAATTAAAAAATAAAATGTCAAAACTTTTATTTTTTTAAAAAATTTTTAAATTTATTATTTACATATCAAAATTTTTGTGATATACTAATTATGATTTTAAGAGTAGTCTTTTATGAACTACTGTAATTATGTATTAGGAGGATTTTATAATTATGAAAAAGACAGTTTCTATTATTTTTGCTGTGTTATTAATTGCTTTATCAGCGTTTCCAGCTTTTGCTGTTGACAGCCCTCAGGCTTCGACTTACAGATATGATGTTGAAGTGGTTCCAACTGTCGGCGGTATCGGAACGTATAATTACATAGGCGGTATTAATGAAAACGGCGAAGAAGAAGTTCAATTATCTGCGACACCGAATGCAGGTTATATATTTGACCATTGGGAGATTTCAGGTCCGTACAGAACCAATGACAGTCTGACTGATGGCGATATTACTATCTTTATTTCTGGTGATGCTAAAGCTACACCTTATTTTAAAAAGCAGGGTTCATCAACTGTAGAAACAGGTACAGTTAATAAGGACGGTTCAGGTACTTCTCCTCAGACAGGTTCAAATGATTTTATTCCGTATGCAGTTATGCTCCTTTCAGTTGCAACTTGCGGTGCAGCAGTATTAAAGCTTGTTAAGTCAAGCAGCAAATAATTTTGTCGGCAAAAGCAAATAGAGCTAACTTTAATTGTATTGAAATTTTAAGGCTTCCGTAAACGCGGAAGCCTTTTGTTAATTGACAACATATTGATAAAATGGTAGAATACTCACATAGGGTGATACTTATGAAAAATAAGCGGAAAATTATTGTAATAGCTATAATTATTTTATTTGCAATTATTTTTATCGGTACTTGCTTATATATAGTTTTCAAGGGAATAGACGGCATAAAAGCCAAGAATGAATACAATAAAATAGCAAGTTCATACGCTGTTGGAATGTCAAACTCTGAAGGGAACACAGGAATAACGACACCATCAGATATTGACACTAATATTGCCGATAATCCGGTTGATTTTGATACGCTTACAAAACAAAATCCTGATATATATTCGTGGATTTATATTCCGAATACGAATATTAACTATCCTGTATGCCAGAGTGCTGTTGATGATAATTTTTATCTTGACCATGACATTTATATGAATTACAGCTATCCGGGTGCAATATATTCACAAATTTGTAACAAAAAAGATTATTCTGACAGAGTAACAGTGCTATACGGTCATAATATGGCTGACGGTTCGATGTTTGCCGACTTGCATAAATTTGAAAATTCTGAATTTTTTAGCAAAAATAAAAACATATTTGTTTACACAAAAGGTCATAAGCTCACATACGTAATAGTTTCTGCATTCGTATATGATGACAGGCATATTATGAACTCGTTTGATTTTTCTGATGATAAAGTTTTTAGTGATTATCTTGAGATGATAGAAAATCCTCGTTCAGTAAGTAAAAATGTAAGAGAAGGATTAGAACTGACTGTTGACGATAAAATGATAGTTCTCAGCACTTGTCTTAACAGCGGAAACGGTCGTTATCTTGTTCAGGGGGTATTGGTAAATGACGAAAAAACAGAATGATGAATTTATGAGTGAAAATGAAGAAACAACGGATGAATCAAATAACCAAAATATAGAGTATATAACATCGGATGGAAAACGTGTTGATGATAAAAAAGATGATAAATCTATAAATGATGATATTAATGATTATGTTTTTTTAACTCCGCGCAGAATGAAGAAGAAGGTAAGGGTACAGGACAGCTCATCAATACAAGATTATGAGATTGTAGCCAGTCACAGAGATAGAGGAGATCACAGCAGCCATAATAAAAGACATAAAAAAAAGCGTATGAAAACATGGAAAAAGGTGCTGATTTCCATAGCGTGCGTTTTGATTTCTATTGTAGTTATTGTTGTCAGTACGTTGGCAATACTCATTTATACGGGCAGCCAGGAAATGATGATGAATACTGATTATTCAATTGCCGCCCCCGAAGGAGTAGAGGTACAAAATCAGGGACAGTATATTATATATAACGGACAAACTTATGAACTTAATGAAAGCATAACCAATATTTTATTTATGGGTATAGATAAAAGAGAGATTGAGGGAACTGCTGCCAACGGAACCGGCGGACAGGCGGATGTCATTGTGTTAATGGCTGTTGATACATCAACAGGAAAAATATCAATGATAAATATTTCGCGCGACACAATGACTGACGTAACACAGTATTCAGCAGCAGGTACTTATGTTGGTATGAAAACAGAGCAGATATGCCTTTCATATGCATACGGCGACGGCAAGGAAAGAAGTTGTGAAAATACCGTCAGCTCAGTAAAAAGACTGTTTTATAACATTCCAATAAAATCATATCTTGCCATTGACCTAAACGGAATTGCTGCCGTTAATGACAGTATAGGCGGAGTAGACGTAACATCACCTGAAACGATAGGAGAATTTGTTGAGGGGCAGTCATATCATCTTGAGGGCGATATGGCGGAATCGTTCGTAAGAACACGAAGTATGGAGCGTGTTGATGCCAATAATCTCAGAATGCGGCGACAGCAGACTTACGTAAAGTCATTTATGGATAAAGCAATTGTACAGACAAAACGTGACATAAGTACACCTCTTAATTTATTTAATGCATCTGCGCCATATACTTGCACAAACCTTAATCCGTCAAAAATTTGTTATCTTGCAGAAACTGCTGTGACAAGCAACGGTATGTCAATTGATATGAGCAGTGTTCCTGGCGAGGTAAAAATGGGTGAAACTTATGCAGAGTTTTATGTTAATGAAAAGGAATTCTACGAGCTTTTTCTTAATGTATTCTATACCCCTATATAAAACAGTATATAGCGATATTAATGATGAATGTAAATAAAAGGCAATAAAAAACCGCTGCAGGTTACAAATTAGTTTATCTGCAGCGGCTTTTTACTTATCGTTTAATACACCAAAAACAAAAGTTAATTTTAGTTCGGGGGTTAAGAAAAGTAATTCATTATTATATCAGTTATTTTATAAGGCTTGTGCCGTCCATTTCCTCAGGCTGAGAAAGTCCGAGAATTTTGAGCATTGTAGGAGCAATATCTGCAAGTCTGCCGCCTTCTCTGAGCTGACAGTCATATCCTACTACACAGAACGGAACAGGATTTGTTGTGTGAGCGGTAAACGGTTCTCCGTCTTCGTCAACCATTTTATCAGCATTGCCGTGGTCGGCGGTTATAAGAGCAACTCCGTCCATTTCTCTGATAGCTTCAACGACCTTGCCTACGCAGGTATCAACGGCTTCAACGGCTTTTACAGCCGCCTCAAATACGCCTGTGTGGCCTACCATATCACAGTTTGCGTAGTTAAGGATAATTACGTCATACTTTCCGCTTTTAATTGCAGGAATGAGCTTGTCGGTAACTTTGTAAGCGCTCATTTCAGGCTGTAAATCATAGGTTGCAACAGCCGGCGACTTAACAAGAATTCTGTCCTCACCCGGATATTGTTTTTCAACGCCGCCGTTAAAGAAGAAAGTTACATGAGCATATTTTTCTGTTTCTGCTATTCTGAGCTGAGCCATACCCTGATTTGAGATGTACTCGCCGAGAGTGTTTTTTAGTACCTGAGGCTTAAATGCAACGTCAACATTTGGCATTGTAGCGTCATACTGAGTCATACAAACAAAGTTGACAGGGAAGAATCCATTTTTCCTTTCAAAGCCGTTAAAATCCGGGTCAACAAGAGTTCTTGTTATTTCACGGGCTCTGTCGGGGCGGAAATTATAGAAAATTACGCTGTCATTTGGCTGAATTTTTGCACCGCCCTTAACAACTGCCGGCACAACAAATTCGTCGGTAACATCCTCTTTGTACGAATTTTTGACTGCGCAGACAGGACATTCAGCCTCAACGCCCTCGCCGTAAACCATAGCGGCATATGCTTTTTCAACGCGTTCCCAGCGGTTGTCGCGGTCCATAGCGTAGTATCTGCCCATTACAGTAGCAATTTTGCCTACGCCGATTTCTTCTGTTTTGGCAACACATTCTTCAATAAAGTCGGCAGCGCTTGAGGGAGGAACGTCACGGCCGTCAAGAAAAGCGTGAATATAAACTTTTTCAAGTCCTTTTTTCTTGGCAAGCTCAAGAATACCGTAGAGGTGTGTATTGTGGCTGTGAACGCCGCCGTCGGAAAGCAGACCCATAAGATGAAGTGCAGTGCCGTTTTCAAGCGCTTTGTCCATAGCGGATACAATAGCCTCATTGTCTTTGAGCTTATTTTCATTAATTGTCTTTGTAATTCTTGTAAGCTCCTGATAGACAATTCGTCCTGCTCCTATATTTGTATGACCGACTTCCGAGTTGCCCATCTGTCCGTCGGGAAGTCCTACGTCCATACCCGACGCGCCTATCTGAGTAATTGGATTTGATGAGAAAATCTTATCAATATTTGGCCTTTTGGCGGCCTTGATCGCATTTCCTTTGTCTGGTGCAATTCCAAAACCGTCAAGAATCATTAAAATCAAAGGCTTTTTCATATACTAATTCCTTTCCTGTACTTTGTTAGTAAAACGGGCGTACAAAGAGTACGCCCATTAAATTTTATGTGTGAGAGTTGCTTATTTGCTTGCGGCTTTTACAATTGCGGCAAATTTTTCAGCAACAAGCGAAGCTCCGCCGATAAGTCCGCCGTCTACGTTTGTTTTTGAGAGAAGCTCGTCAGCGTTGCCGTCGTTCATTGAGCCGCCGTACTGAATTGTTACAGCGTCAGCAACCTCTTTGCTGTAGAGCTTTGCAAGAGTATCGCGGATAAACGCGCATACTTCTTCAGCCTGTTCTGCCGTAGCAGTTTTTCCTGTGCCGATAGCCCATACAGGCTCGTAAGCGATAACTGTATTTTTTACATCCTCGGCAGAAACATCAAAGAGGTCAAGCTTAATCTGTCTTGCAATTACTTCCTCGGTAATATCGCACTCGCGCTCCCAAAGAAGCTCTCCTACGCAGACAATCGGCTTTAAGCCTGCTGCAAGAGCTGCTTTTGTTCTCTTGTTTACAGTTTCATCAGTTTCACCGAAATACTGTCTTCTTTCGCTGTGACCGATAACTACATATTCAACACCCATTTCCTTGAGCATACCTGTAGAAATTTCTCCTGTGAATGCGCCGCTTTCTGCCCAGTGGCAGTTTTCTGCGCCGATTTTAACATTTGTTCCCTTTGTGGCTTCAAGAGCAACACAAAGGTCAACATATGGAACGCAGGCGATAACCTCGCAGTCAGCGTCTTTTACCGCAGGTACAATAGCGTTCAGAAGTTCTTTTGCCTCTGAAGGAGTTTTATTCATTTTCCAGTTTCCGGCAATAATTGCCTTTCTCTTTGTCTTATCCATTGTAAATCAGCCTTTCATAATATATAGTATCTGCAAAATCAGAATTTTATTTCAATTGATAATAGATTTTATGGGCGAGATTACCCGCCCATAAGAAATTATTAGATAATTATAGTTTTATTATTTGTCAGCGATTACTGCTATACCGGGAAGAGTTTTACCCTCGAGGTATTCAAGTGAAGCGCCGCCGCCTGTAGAGATATGGCTCATTTTGTCAGCAAAGCCGAGCTGAATAACAGCCGCTGCGCTGTCGCCGCCGCCGATAATTGTTGTAGCGTCGGTTTCTGCAAGAGCCTGTGCAACAGAAATAGTACCTTTTGCAAGGATCGGGTTTTCAAATACTCCCATAGGACCGTTCCATACAACCGTTTTTGCGCTCTTAACAGCGTCAGCAAAGAGCTCCTGAGTCTTTGTGCCGATGTCAAGACCTTCCATATCGGCAGGAATTTTATCTGTGTCAACAACTTTTACATCAATTGGAGCGTCAATCGGGTCAGGAAATCCTGCTGCAATTGTTGTATCAACGGGAAGAAGAAGTTTTTTGCCGAGCTTTTCAGCTTTATCCATCATTTCCTTGCAATAGTCAATCTTTGAATCGTCAACAAGTGAAAGACCAACTTCCTTGCCCTGTGCCTTTAAGAATGTGTAAGCCATACCGCCTCCGATGATAAGTGTATCGCACTTCTCAAGGAGATTTGAAATTACGTTGAGCTTGTCGGCAACCTTTGCGCCGCCGAGAATTGCAACAAACGGACGAACAGGAGTTTCAACAGCGTTGCCGAGATAATTGATTTCTTTCTGCATCAGATAACCGACTGCTGTTTCCTTAATGTGGTCTGTAACGCCGGCAGTTGAGCAGTGTGCGCGGTGAGCAGAACCGAAAGCGTCCATTACAAATACTTCTGCAAGTGAAGCAAGTTCGCTTGAGAATGGTTCAAGATTTTTAGTTTCTTCTTTTCTGAAACGTGTATTCTGAAGAAGTACAACGTCGCCGTCATTCATTTGGGCAACAGCCTTTTTAGCATTTTCGCCTACTACCTCATCATCATTGGCAAAAACAACTTCTTTGCCGAGAAGCTCTGAAAGTCTTACTGCAACGGGTGCAAGTGAGAACTTGTCTTCGGGACCGTTCTTCGGCTTGCCGAGATGTGAGCAGAGAATTACCTTGCCGCCGTCATCGATAAGCTTTTTAATTGTGGGAAGAGCAGCAGTAATTCTGTTGTCGTTTGTGATAACGCCGTCTTTGAGAGGTACGTTAAAATCGCAGCGGACAAGAACCTTTTTGCCCTTTACATTGAGGTCATCAACAGTAACCTTGTTGAGTTTCATTAAAATACATTCCTTTCATGTTAGAAGAATATTGTAAAAATTTAGTATTTTCACAGTTACATTTATTATATATCAATTTACATTTTTTATCAATAGAAATCAATAGAAATCTAAAATTTTTTATTTTACAACGAGTGAGTAAATACCTCAGTTAATAATAAACTAAAATATTGAAAATATGTTGATATTATGTTATGATAATTACAATATATTATATAATATTTACTAAAAGGAGTTTGTAAATTGGAAGGATTTAACGAGCAGGTCGTAAAGAGAGCAACTAAACTCAGAAATATTTTAATTAAAGTGCTGTCGGTGGTATTGCTGATTACCGTTCCGATAGTCTGCATTATCCTCGGTTATGTAATAACGCCTTATATGGTTTATGTAGGACTTTTTCTGTTTATGGGCGGAATATATATTGTATGGTATGTATTCACTTCACAGAGAGTGGAGTTTGAATATTCTATTGCAGGCGATGAACTTGACATAGCCAAGGTAATATCGCTTAGAAAAAGAAAACGCGTTTGCAAAGTGCCGATAAGAGAAATAGAAAAGCTTGACAAGGGCGCTCAGACAATAAAAAATATGCGTTTTTCAAAAACCTATGTTGCCGCACGTGATATTGACGCTGAAAGCGAAAACTACTATGCTGTTTTCAACAGTGTTGCATACGGCAGATGTCTGCTTGTTTTCACGCCTAATGACCAAATTCTTCAGGGTATGAAATCCTATCTTAACAAAGACATAGTATTAAAGCTGTTTTATCACAGAAATGTTGGATGATTTAATGGAGCGTACAGATAAAAATATCGTTAAAAAGGCGGTTTTTAACCGTCCTGATGATGCTAACAAGGGAACACTCGGTTCGCTTTTGAGTATATGCGGCAGTTACGGAATGGCAGGTGCGGCAATTTTGGCAGGAAAAGCCGCACTCAGGTGCGGACTCGGTCTTTTAAAAACTGCTTTGCCCGAAAGCATTTACCCGATTGCCGCTCAGTCAATTTTAGAGAGCGTGTATTTTCCGCTTGCCCAAACTCCAAACGGAAGATTGAGCAAAAGCAATCTGCCTTTTTTGATTGAGGAGTCGGAAAAATCAAGCGCGGTGTTAATCGGGTGCGGATTGTCAGTGTGTGAAGATACTGAGGAAATTGTTAATTCTTTCATAGAAAATTGTTCTGTACCGATTCTGCTTGACGCAGACGCACTAAATTGCATAGCCAAAAACCCTGCTGTTCTTTTAAAAGCAAAAGCCCCTGTTGTAATTACACCGCATCCGGGTGAAATGGCTCGGCTGACAAATATGACGGCAAAAGAAGTAAATAATAACAGAGAAAGCGTGTCATTGAATTTTGCTGAAAAATATGGTGTGGTTACTGTTCTTAAAGGAGCAGGAACGATTATAGCCTCGCCAAACGGCAGAATAATGATAAATCATACGGGAAATTCCGGAATGGCAACGGGCGGAAGCGGAGATGTGCTTGCAGGAATGGCATCATCGCTTATGGCACAGGGCGCGTCTGCTTTTGACGCCGCGTCGGCGGCTGTTTATCTGCACGGTCTGGCAGGAGATATTGCCTGCAAAAAGTACGGAAAGATTTCAATGCTTCCAACCGATATAATAGAATGTATCAGCACTGCTTTTACGGAATGCGGATTTTAAAGAATACAGACTTCAGCGGCTTGTTTGCCGGAATTATGAAAACCGATAAGACATATAATATATCAAAACGGGAGGTGCCTTATGGCAAAAAAAGTTTTGATAATATTATGTGCCTTTTTTTTATTGTCCGAAATTTTGTTCTGCGGATGTGAAAAAAAGGAGGAATGCAAGGAGTTAGTCACCGATTTTTCAGCGTCGTTTTCAGCAGAATACAGAAAAGAGGAGGTTAAGGGAACATTAAGTACCAACAGGCAGGGAATAACAAATATAAACATAACTTATCCCGAAAGCATAAGCGGACTGAGCATCAACTACCGAAGTTCGGAAATGCAGGTAGCAAGAGAAAGTCTGATTTGCAGTGCAGACGAAGCATATATTCCCGCCAACAGCTTTCCGAGCCTGCTTAAATCAGTGTTAAACGGTATTGGAGAAGGCAGAGCGAAGCTGTATGCTCAAAATGAAGACGGCTGTACATATAATCTGAAAACCGAGTCGGGAAACTGCGAGATAAGTGTTGATAAAGACGGGAAAATTACCGGCGCAAAAATAAACAGTGCAGATTTTTCTATTGAATTTTCAGATATAAAAACTGTTCAGAATTAAATGACATATTCACAAATTTTACGCCCAAAAATATTATGTAATATCTGTATAAAAGCTTTAAGAAAGGCAAAAATATCAGTAAACAAATTATTTGGAGCGTGAAAGCCTTGAATATACGACGCGGTGACATATATTATGCTGATTTAAGCCCTGTTGTCGGCTCTGAACAGGGAGGGGTAAGACCCGTGCTTATAGTTCAAAACAACGTGGGCAACCGTTTCAGTCCAACGGTAATTGCGGCGGCAATTACAAGCCAGCAGTCAAAAGCAAATCTTCCTACTCACATACCGCTGAATGCAGACACATCGGGACTTGCAAAAGACAGTGTGGTTCTGCTTGAGCAGGTAAGGACGATAGATAAAAAAAGACTAAAGGAAAAAATGGGAACGGTCGATGAAAACGCTATGAATGAAATCAATAATGCAATATCTATATCATTTGGACTCAACGCTTAATTTTGTACTACATATAATACGGTACAAAAAAGATGTTAGGTCAAAATATAAAAAGCCGACAGCTCACTCTGCTGTCGGCTTTGATTATATATGGATAAACTTATTGCAGTTTATGCCAAAGCTTTTCTGAGTTCGTCGGCTTTATCTGTAATTTCCCAGCGCACGCCGAGTTCTTCTCTTCCCATGTGTCCGTAAGCCGCAAGAGGAAGATATTTTGTTTCTTTGAGCTTTAACTGCTCAATTATTGAATTGGGACGGCAGTCAAATACTTTTTCAACAGCCCTTGAAAGCTGTTCGTTAGTATATTTTGAAGTGCTGAAAGCGTCAACCATAATCGACACAGGCTTCGCAACGCCTATTGCATACGCAAGCTGAACTTCGCATTTTTTTGCAAGACCTGCGGCAACAATATTTTTAGCAATATAGCGGCTGTAGTAGGCTGCGCTGCGGTCAACTTTTGTGGGGTCTTTACCGCTGAATGCTCCGCCGCCGTGACGTGAAAATCCGCCGTATGTATCCACAATAATCTTTCTGCCCGTAAGACCTGAATCCCCTACAGGGCCTCCGATTACAAATCTGCCTGTAGGATTTACAAAAATCTTTGTGTTTTCATCAAGCAGTTCGCTCGGAATAACAGGCTTGATTACGTATTCAATCAAATCGTTTCTGATTTGTTCAAGTGTTGCTTCTTCATCGTGTTGGGTAGAAACAACGACCGTATCAACACGCACGGCTTTGTCATCTTCATATTCAACGGTTACCTGAGTTTTGCCGTCGGGACGAAGGTATGGAAGTGTTCCGTCCTTTCTTACCTTTGTAAGCTGTTTTGCAAGCTTGTGTGCAAGAGAAACGGGCAGTGGCATAAGCTCGGAAGTTTCATCGCACGCATATCCGAACATCATTCCCTGGTCGCCTGCACCAATCTGATTATTGACGTCATTTTCTCCGTCTTTAAGCTCATAGCTTTCATTAACACCCATTGCAATGTCGGGTGACTGAGCGTCAATTGATGTGAGTACAGCGCATGTATTTCCGTCAAATCCGCACTTGGGGTCATTGTAACCAATGTCATTAATGACTTTTCTTGCGATTCCGGCAATATCAACATAACATTCGGTCGAAATTTCACCCATAACGTGAACAACGCCTGTTGTCGCAGTAACCTCGCAGGCAACGTGAGCGTTTTTATCCTTTTCTAAAATGCTGTCGAGAACAGCGTCTGAAATCTGGTCACAAACCTTGTCGGGATGTCCTTCGGTAACTGACTCAGATGTAAATAAATGCTTTGCCATTATAAAAACTCCTTACATAACATAAATTATCACTATAAAAAAGCAACGTGACGTTTGAACCGCCCCAGATTGTGCAGACAGGTCCGACAAATTATATGCCTTCTTTGCCCGAGCATCACCGTGCAATTTACTATACACTAAAAAATCAGCGCCTTTCAACCGAAAGGCGCATAGTTTACTCATCTTTCGGTAAAACCGCAGGATTTAGCACCTTGCAAATGCAGGTTGCCGGACGTCACAGGGCCTGTCCCCTCAGTCGCTCTTGATAAGATTAATATTTTATTTTAGACTAATTATATATCACAAAAATTAAAAATACAATAGAAAAACATAATATTTTAAAAATTCCAACATATTAATAGTAAAACAGTATGGAACATATAATAATTTGTGTGTTTTTATTATCCTATAGTTTGCAAAATAAGTCAATAGGTGATAAAATCATATAATAAAATGTGAATACACCACAGAAAGTTTTAAAATTATTATTATCAGATTAATAAAATATATTTGTTTTAGGAGAATTTAAAATGGTTATTGATTTAAAAAATGAAAATGCAACAGTTATACCGAATTTTAAGGGCGGAGAAAAATATATATCTGCAAAAATGCATTTCGACGGCAAAAACAGAATTCTTCACGGAGTTCTTGAAAGCGGAGCGACAATAGGACTTCATACTCATGAAACCAACAGTGAGATTATTTATTTCCTAAGCGGAAAGGGTAAAGTTCTATATGACGGAGAGTATGAAAAGGTTGAAGAGGGAATGTGCCATTACTGTCCCAAGGGACACACCCACAGCCTTATAAACGACAGCGACGGCGACCTTGTTTTCTTTGCGGTTGTACCCGAACAGTAATACTGTTTATTGATTAAATAGACATGATTTTTTCAGCATATTTATACTGTTAAATTTTTTCTGAATGGAAGAAAAATACACTTGATTTTCAGCCTTTGTTATGATATACTTCTTTTCCAAACATAATGGAGGTGTATTGTAATGGATAAATTTATACCGTACGAAAAGCTCTCAAAATCAAAAAAGAAAGAGCTTGACCGTAAGAAACGCGTAACTTGGGGAACGCTAAATCCCGTAACACGCAAAACTAAAAACAAAAAAGCATATAACAGAAAGAAATCCCAAAGATATGACGATTATTCGGATAACTTTGAGATTTTTATTTTTACATATTAATCAAATAATGAGTAAAAATAATTATGAGGTGATTTTATGGATTTCTCAAGCAAGGACGACAGAAAGCTTCCTCTCGGATTCGGAATGGCTTTGGCGCAAAATACGTCTGCTATGAAGGTGTTTGCAACCCTAAGTGAAAACCAACAGCAACGCTGTATAGAAAGAGCGCGTATGGTAAACTCAAAGGATGAAATGGAAAAGCTTGTCGATGACATTGAAAAAACTATACTTTAAATAAAATGAGGTTGTTCAGAATGCGAACAGCCTCATAGTCTTTAAATAGTTTTAAATAGTATTATATACTTAGAATATTCTAAAATCCCATAAGAATTGAAAAAGAGTAAAAAATACTTCCTGCAACAGTGAAAAAATTCAATACTAAAAAATGTTTTATCTTTTTTAATGCATAAATAAAGAAATAAGCAGAAGATCATGAATATTTTTCCGTAAAATTCAGATAAATAATATATAAACCTGAAAGGAGATTATCTTATGTTTAAACACGAAAAAATGTTATTTCATCCGGTAGAAGTTGAAAGAGCAAATCCGCAGTATGCGGCGCTTTTGCAGGAACAGCTCGGAGGAGCAAACGGCGAGCTTAAAGCGGCATTGCAGTATATGTCTCAGAGTTTCAGAATAAAAGACCCAGAAATTAAAGATTTATTTCTGGACATTGCAGCTGAAGAGCTCGGTCATATGGAAATGGTTGCACAGACAATCAATTTGCTCAACGGTCACGATGTTGACTACACAACAATTGACGCAGGCGAAATACAGACTCATGTATTGCTTGGACTTAATCCCGGACTTATAAATGCGTCGGGATATTCTTGGACAGGCGACTATGTAACTGTTACGGGCGACTTGTGTGCTGATTTGCTCTCAAATATTGCTTCCGAGCAGAGAGCAAAGGTAGTTTATGAGTATCTTTACAGACAGATAGATGATAAAAAGGTTCGTGAAACAATTGATTTCCTATTAAACAGGGAAGAGGCTCACAATGCTATGTTCAGAGAGGCTTTCAACAGGGTTCAGGACACAGGCTCAAACAGAGATTTCGGCACTACAAAAGCGGCAAAGATGTACTTCAGTATGTCAGAACCGTCACCCGACAGCAGTTTTAAAAATACGGACGTCAAAGCTCCGGCTTTTAAGTAAATCAAAGACGACAATTTCTTGATGTTTACAACTAAACATTTTCCGTATTCTTTTATTACAGCGCGGCAATTATTTACACAACCGTTTTATTATTAATATTATCAATAAAGCATCAAACACAGTTTGATGCTTTTATTTTTTGCAAAAAACGGCTTAAAGATTGGCATATTTACGCGGTTTATAAGATTTCAACATTAGCTCCAAAACCGCGTATCGAGAGGTCTATTCCTACTGCCCCAACCATTCGGCAGCCTAAACAGCAGTAAATCCATCTTTCAACAAGTTACTTGCTCTGTAAAGAAACATCAATTTATAACTTCATAAAAATAACAGATCCATCAATATAATGTGCCGCTCATCAAATTGTTGTTGTTTATAAATTTTGTAAAAAGACTGTGTTTTTAGGATAAAAAGTAAAAAACAACAAAAATACATGAATATTTGACTTTTTACTATATTGGTTAAATTATATAATAAATATGACAGATAAAACGCTGGTTTTGAAATTTATACTAAACACCAATTAAAAATGAGTCTCTTTTAGGCGTATTTTGTTCCAGCCATCCCGCGCTATGGAACTCATCAGAGACAAAATCTGCTCTGAAATCTTATCTCATTTTAAACTGGTGTTTAAAATAACTAAAGGAGAGAAGAAATGAAAATTTATTCCAAATTCAGAAAACAATTTATAAGTATAATGCTTTGCCTTTCAATAGTTGCATCAACATTTTTAATGTCAATAGGCTCGGCATATGCACTCATCACTGAAGACAGCATTTCCTATAACTTTACAGGCAGCGACGCCGATACAGCAGGATATGCAGAGGGAACCGTTACCCTTGCCTCAGCAGAGGGCGGTACATATTATTTGTATTGGGCGGACAAAAACGGAAAACCACTTGAAGGTTATTATGAGATTACTTCTATGACACTATCCGAAAACGAAACCGGAGATTTTGAATTCGGATATCACACGGCGATACCTGCGGACGCAGAAAAAATAATTGCTGTAAAATCAGAGTCATCATCGGAGGCTTGTGCAGTATATAATCTTCCCGATGAAAAAGTACTACCCTACAGTTCAGGTGAAACACTGTATACATTTAATTCATATTCCGATATTCACATAGACCAGGACAACTTTTATGAAAATGCAGAAGAAAACTGGGCTTCTGCACTTAAATTTGCAGTAAATAAAAACACCGATTTCATCGTATCCTCCGGAGACAGTATTACAAATGCTTCATCTCCGAAAAAAGAATGGGATACATATGAAAAAATTCTGGCAAATTCGGGTTATCTTAATCCGATATACGAATCAAACGGAAATCATGATTTAAGAACAGGGGCTTCGACCGGAACAAAAGCATTTGTAAAAGCCAGCGGAACAGACAATACTATCGAAAATTATGACGCTAACAAGCCCTATTACAGTGTTACGGAAAAAACCACCGGCGACCTTTTCATATTTATGGCGCTTGAATATGTTTACAATCCAAGCTATGGAGATGAATTTTCCGACGAACAGCTCGCATGGGTTCAAAAACTTCTTGAAGAAAACTACGGAAAAGGCATTAATATTTATCTTATCGAGCATTCTCACATACAGGGCTACGGGGCAGGAGATAATACTGAAAACCCCTACTATAAAGCAGGCCTTTCAACCCAGTTTATGTCAACAGTGAAATTCAAATCCTTGCTGCAAAAATATCCTGATATTATCTGGATATCAGGTCATACTCATGAAGATTACAATATGGGATATAACTATTCCAACGAGAACGGCAAGGCTTGTAATATGATTCACAACTCTTCCGTTGCAGGCCCTACACATCCAAGTACAGAATCACATTCACTTGATTATACCTTCTATAAAGGCTTATCACAGGGTTATTATGTTTCCGTATATGATGACAGTGTAATTTTCTACGGTGCAAATGTTTGTGACGAAAAAATATATCCTGCTTATTCATACATTATGAACGGAAGCAGACAGTCCGATGAGGATGCTACCAACCCCACAGATCCTCTTGAAACAACGCCTCCAACTGCCGCAACAGGTTCAACTCTGGGTGATGATGCAGAAACCACCAATTACTATTTTGTAAACACCCTGAAATGGCAATTCGTAGACTGCTATGCTTGGAGCGATAGTGATCAAAACATCTGCATTTGGCCGGGTTATGGTTGCACATATTTTGCAACCGATGAATACGGAAACGATATTTATTATGTAAAAGTCCCTTCATCGTTAGATAAGATTATTTTTAATAATGCAGGAAACGGAAAGCAGACTGTTGATATTGAATTAGACGGTATCAATGACTGCTTTACACCTGACGGAACAACAACCTCCGATAAATACAATGTTAACCCATCCACATGGGACGGATTCATTCCCACCGACCCTGTAGTATCAGATCCTCCTGAAACTAAATCGACAGAAGAAACCACACCTTCTGAGACAGAATCGACAGAAGAAACTACATTTCCTGAAACAAAACCGACGGAAGAATCCACTCCTCCTTTAACAGCTCCGACAGATGATTCAACATCTCCATCAACAGAACCCATTCATCTTCAACCCTTTGACATAGGAGATGTTAACGGTGATGCTGATATAACTATTGTAGATGCAACCTACATTAAAATGTATCTGGTGGATTTAATATCATTTAGTGAGGCACAGAATACAGCTGCAGATGTTGACGGTGATGCTTATATAAATATTAAAGACGCAACATGTATTCAAAAGTATCTTGTGAAGTTAATAAAGAATTTTCCTGCTTTGGAAAAAACAGATGAAGTAAATATTGCAAAGAATACAAATTTCTTAGCAGGAGTACAGACCTATTCACTTGATACATCCTTAGATAATGCAAAAGAAGCTTTGTCTTACTATTATCAATTCAGTTCATATGACCAGTATCAGGCAGTTAAAAAGCTTTATTACAATTATCTGTCACTTGATAATCCGTCTGAAGAAAAAAAGAACAGTATATCTGTAGAGCTTGAAAACGCAATTAATGACCTTAAAACTATTGCAGACTATATAATGGCAAAGGATTTTTATAACGGTTACAATAAAGACCTTGTGCTTTATTTTGCAGCTCCGGATGAATGGCTCGACTTAAAATATACCGTTAAAGCAAACGTGTGCTTCGACTCAGCCGACAACTCTTGGGGACAGCATAAGATGATACAAACCACAGATAATTATAACGGACTTACCGTATTCAGATACACATACTCTTCTATGGATTTTGTATCTGACAGTATTGACACACTGCAGTTCCAAGCATATGAAGGCTCCGATTGGAAAGCACAATTTGTAGCGGAAAACTCAAAAACATTGTGTGATTCCATCAACGGAAAGCTTTACGACAGCAAAACAGGTCAATGGGTAACCTATACTCCGTCAGAGGGAACAAAAGATGTGGTTGATCCTTTACCCGATGCAGACTACGCTCTCAATTATTATTCAAACTCTCACAAATGGGATACTTTCGATACATTATTCACTCAACAGACTGACGGAATATACACACTTGACTTTACGGTTCCCGCCAATGAAGGTAATATAAGCTGTAATGTTTACAAATTATCAGACCGCACATATAATTGTGTTGCTACAAGCACTCCTCTTGATATAATTGCATCAACAGCAGATTCAAAAACCTTTAATTTGTCGCCGTCTTCTTCCAAGGGAAAAAGTCTTACTATTTACGGAGCTCCTCAGGGATTGGTATTAAGCTTTATTTATAATTCCAACGCAAATACTCTTACAATAAGCTATGACTTGACCGGAGATGCACCTGTTCCTCAAAAATCCGATTATGCACTTTGCTACTATACCTCCGAACATCCTTGGACGCAGATAGACACATTCTTTATTCAGGAGTCAGATAACATTCACACCCTAAGCTTTACTGCCAATTCGGATGAGAATGTAAGTCTTAATGTATATAATACAGCCGACAGTACCTACAACTGTGTTGCCGGCAGCACCCCTGTTATCATTCCCGAGGATACAACTTTTTCTGATATATTTGAGCTTACGTCTTCTTCCTCCAAAGGAAAAAGCCTTACAATATATGGGATAAAAACAGGTATGATAATTGAATTTATATATGATTCCAACGCAAATACCCTTACAATAAGCCATAATATTTAATAGAGTCTGCCGTGTTTTTCTTTAAAAAAGCATTATCCGTATTAAAACTTTAATACGGATAATGCACATTAAATGGTGATATGATGAAGTATTTTTTTGAAGTAGTAAAATATGATGATAATCTCCCCGGCAAAGTTTTAATGCAGCACAAGCCCGGAAAAAGATGCGATACTAACCTGCATTGGCACAAAGAGCTGGAGTTTGTCTATATGATAAACGGAACTTTAGAAGTGAGGATCAACGGCAACAGCTTTCAGATAAATGATAACGAATTTTATTTTTGTAACAGCGAGGAAATTCATATTACAAATGCGCCAGATAAAAATAAGGTAATAAAATATATTGTAATACTTCTTTCATATGAATATCTCCGTCCTTTTTTCAAAAAAATAGATTCTATTAACTTTTCTATAGATAACAGTGCAAAACAAAAGCTTATACCTCTTTTTAAAGAGATGATAAAATACGCCGAAAGTGACGATCCCTTCAAGACCTTAAATATGAAATCCGTCATGATGAAAATTTATCATATTCTTTTAAGTGAATGTTCCGTTTATAAAAAGAATGCCTTTTCTTTAAATGTTCCTGAGAAATTCATTTATGCCAAAAAAATAATTGAGTATATAGGAAGTAACTACGTGGACGATATCTCTCTTAAGGAAATGGCAGATATGGTAGGTCTTTCGCCTGCTTATTTTTCACAATACTTTAAAAGCATTACCGAAACAAGTCCTATACAATACTTAAATCTTGTAAGGCTGGATCACGCACTTTCCGATATGCTTAATTATAATGAAAGTGTAACACAGGCTTCAATGAACAACGGCTTTGCAAGTGTTAAGGCTTTCATTGAAATCTGTAAAAAGGTTTACGGCTGTACTCCGGTACAATATAAAAAAAGATACGGTAATGATTAAAAATTATTTATTTGTGTAAACCTTATTGTAAGTACTGTCTAAAATAAAAAAGTGCGGCAGAGCACTTCAAATACATCTCATAAGCAACAGACACAGCCGCAGGGTTGTGTCTGTTTTACAGATTAGAGCTGTTTTCAAATCGTTTACGCAGCATTTTTAATGCTTTTGTTTCTATTCTGCTTACATACGAGCGTGAAATATTAAGAATTTTTGCTACGTTTTTCTGCGTCATAGGTTCATTGCCGTTGAGTCCGTAGCGGAGTATGATTATCTTTTTTTCGCGTTCGCTGAGTTCTTCGTTGATAAACTGACCCAGTTTTTGACTGTTAAGCTTAAAATCAAGCTCATCAATAATATTGTCATCTATTGACATAATATCGAGGAGTGTAAGCGGATTTCCGTCTTTGTCGGTATCTATAGTTTCATTAAGTGAAATATCCTGCGAGCTTTTCTTTGAATTGCGAAAATGCATAAGGATCTCATTTTCAATACATCTGCTTGCATATGAACTCAGGCGGATGTTTTTGTTTAAATCATAAGTGTTTATTGCTTTGATAAGTCCTATTGTTCCAATTGAAACGAGGTCATCCTGTTCGCTTTGCGTTCCGTAATATTTTTTTATTATGTGAGCAACAAGCCTTAAATTATGCTCAACAAGTTTATTGCGCGCCTCAACATCTCCCTGAGCACATTTTTCAAGATACAGACGTTCCTGCTTTTCCGACAGCGGTTTCGGAAACGAACCTCCTCCGCAGACGTGAAGAATAAAAAAGCAGATATACTGCCCCAGAAACCCAAGCAGTTCAGTCACATTACCACCATCCAAATGTTCATATTCAGTATAATTCTATTCGGTTCATATGTCGAATTTGCCTGTACAAAAAATAATTTTGAATAATTCTGTTATGTAATAATAAAGTCCTTGATAATGAATGTTGATTGTTTTATACTATATTTAAAGAATTATTATTTGGGTGGGAGTTATGAAGAAATTTATTTCGTGGAATGTAAACGGACTCAGAGCCTGCGTGACAAAAGGTTTTCTTGATTATTTTAATGAAGCGGACGCCGATATTTTTTGCGTGCAGGAAACAAAATTGCAAAAAGGACAGATTGACCTTGACTTGCCGGGGTATCATCAGTATTGGAATTATGCCGAAAAAAAGGGATATTCAGGTACGGCTCTGTTCAGCAAGGAAGAGCCGTTATCGGTGTCATACGGCATAGGAATTGAGGAGCACGACAAAGAGGGCAGAGTTATTACTGCGGAATTTGACAGTTATTTTTTTGTTACTTGTTACACACCCAATTCTCAGAACGAGCTGAAAAGACTTGATTACAGAATGAAATGGGAAGATGATTTTAAAGCCTATCTTAAAAAACTTGAAAAATCAAAACCTGTTATACTTTGCGGAGATTTGAATGTGGCGCATAATGAAATTGATTTGAAAAATCCTAAAACAAACCGCACAAACGCAGGTTTTACCGACGAAGAGAGAACCAAAATTTCTTCTCTGCTTGAAAGCGGATTTATAGATACTTTCAGATATTTTAATCCTGACAAGACTGGAATATATTCGTGGTGGTCATACCGTTTCAAAGCAAGAGAAAAGAATGCTGGTTGGAGAATTGATTATTTCATTGCATCAGAGTCCTTAAAAAATCATCTTATAAGCGCAGATATTCACACTGAAGTTATGGGTTCCGACCATTGTCCCGTTGAGCTTGTTACAGACATTTAATCCATTAAAAACAGTGGTTTGCAGAATAATATTTATGAAAATTGCCTATGACAAAACTTTAATATTTGTGGTATAATATTATTATAAATCAACGTGTAGTTTGTTATCAGACGTAAGTCCGGTTGACAAGCTGCACTTTTATTTTAACATCAGGGGTGAAAATGTATGTTTGCAGTCGGAGAAAAAGTAATGTACAGTGTAAACGGTGTGTGTGAGATTACGCAGATTACCGAGCGTGAAATCGGGAAAAAGAAGATTAAATATTATGTCCTCAAACCTGTATATAATGATGCTTCGACAGTTTTTGTTCCTACCGATAATGAAAATCTCGTAAAAAAGATGAAGAAGCTTATATCATCGTCCCAGCTTGATGATGTTATTAATGAATTGTCAAAACGTGATGTTAAGTGGAACAGCGACGATGTTTTACGAAAGCAGGAGTTTAGAAATATAATTTCTCTTGGAAATATTTCAGACATACTTGTTGTACTCAAGTCACTTTGGCTTCACAGCCTTGACCAGATGAACAAGGGAAGAAAGCTGCATTTATCTGATGAAATCTTTTTAAAAGATGCAGAAAAAATGGTTAAGGAGGAAATATCCTGCGTAATCGGAGTTGACCGTGACGATATCATACCTTACATTAAGAAGAAAATTATAGTTAATTGTTAATACAAAATAAAGAATAAACAGCTCGCTTTATAAATAGGCGGGCTGTTTGTCATTTTACTTTATATTAAATTGCTCGGTGATGTTCGGGAAAAGAAGGTATCTCATTTGCCAAATCTGTCTGCACTAAATGTGAAAGATGTCACACCGCCTGCTCGAAATGTGAACGGTGTCACACCGTCTGCGCGAATTGTAAGCGACATCATGTTGCTGAAATTATTTATGTTTTTTCTTTTTGGTTTTTGGCTTGCGGTTTTTCTTTCTCAGAGGATTTATATCAGAAAAATTATTTTTTGCACATTTTATGAAATTAAGCAGAGTAGAAAGAATGAGAGAACGTGTTTTGCTGTCCATATTTTTTATGGATTTAAGAATAACGCCAGAATTTTTACGCCAGTTTTCAACAATTTCATTAAAGGTTTTATCTTCGGTATTTTCCAATAAAGAAAATACGCCCTCAATAAACTCTTTGCGCTGTTCAACGCTCATATCGGACACAAACTGAGATATTGTATGGTCGAAAAATACGCTCGTATTAGTCATACGGTTCAGGGGAATCAGGCTGTTACGCTTGATTTCCCACGAGTAAATATCGTGCTGTAAAAAGCCTTTTTGACTGCTTTTTACAATTGTATAGTCCTCTTCGTGCTCAAACATCATTCCGAATATTGATGACTGCGGAACATATGTGTGGATTTTGTCCTTGACAGCTTTGAATCCGCTTTGCTCAATTGACTTGCTGTCAAATCCCGGACCGTCATGGTTATATACTGCAATAATTCTGTTTTGAACCTCCTCGGAACAGAATGCCGAGGCATATACCGCAAGGTTTCCTCCCTTTGAATGACCGCCGAGTATGAATGAACCGTCAATTTCTTTTGACGCCTTTTCAAGATATTCAACAGCCATAAGCTGCGACGGCAAGGGGAACATATAATACATATTGAAATCTTCCTGCCAGCCTACAATTGTATTGTCCGTGCCTCTGAACGATATGTAATGACAGTCTTTGGATATTTCAATAATTACCGCAGAAAACTGCATTTGTTTTTCTTGCTCAATTATGTTGACATATCCCGAAAGCAGCATATTTTCAAATCGGGGACTGTTAGCAGCGTATTTCAGCAAATCTATATCGCCTTTCCAGAGGATTTTATCTTTATTCTCTTCCGAGCTGAAAAATTTGTCGGCAGTGTTGTAAACTGTGATTTTATTATTGATTTCGGTTGGAACAATTCCGTCAAACGGAAAGTATGACAGTCGTGAAAGTATGAGAGCGTCAACATCATTAAAGCTGTCGCTCTGTATACTCAAATCACCTCTCCAGTCAAAGTAATCAAATATATTTGCCATTATCATAATCACCCTGATAAAAGTATATTCCTTGTAAGATAAAAAATCAACTAATCTGTTTTTAAAAGCAACTGCAATATAAAAATAACGGACGCCGCAATGACGTCCGTTAAATTAATTTGCATTAATATTTTGTTTTTCCAATTCCCGCTTCTTTTCATCATCTGCCCTTTTGCCTTTGGTGAAGTAAGAAAACGGAGCTGAAATTATTATTGCGCCATAGTAGGTAACAAATCTCCACAAAAGTATGGCAGGCTTGATTTTGTTTATTCCTCCGATTATAAAGAATTGTCCGAAGTACATGGTAAATGCAAGCTCGGCACCGCCCGACGCACCCGGCAGGGGAACAAGATTTGATGTAAACAGTACAAACGACTGAATACAGATAAAATCAAAGAAATTTGCGGGAGTCTGACCGTTTGCAGCGGCGATTTGCGGCATTCCGAAAGAAATATAAATAAAGTAGGGAACAGAGAGAATTGCAATCACCTGAATTAAGACAAGAATGTATGACAAAAAAAGAATCTTTGGATTTTTAAATAAATCCTTGTTTGACTGATGAAACATTTCAACTTCTGTATAAAGGCGTTCAGCTTTCTTCTCAGGATTTTTAATAAATTTAATATTCTTCATTATTTTGTAAATCAGCTTTATCAGTTTATGAGTTATTCCTTTGCAAAAAGAAACTATAAGAAAAAGTGCGGTAACCGCTATTTGTACCGTGAAACCAATTACTATAAATAATGTAGACCAGAGGCCTGTAAAAGCACTTTGAAAATACTCAAATTTTGCAAAAACCGCAAAAATGCTGAATGCAGTTGTCACAATCTGATAAACAATAAACTTCTGCGTCATACAGGCTGAGCCGAACCCTACGCCTATTTTCATTTTTGACATAAGATAAAGCTGCATTGGCTGTCCGCCGGTATTTGACGGTGTGATAGCACCGAAAAATACTCCGACAAACGAAACTTTAAGCGCGTCAATAAATCTGAACGATTTATATTGTGACCGAACAAAAATAAGCGTTACAAAAGTATCAATAAGTATATTAAAATCGTAAGCAAAAAGTGCTGCGATAATCCATCCTATACTAAAACTGCCCGGAGTTGAAAGCAAGTCAATCAGACCGTCATCAGATACAAAAAAATAAATAATGAGGTAAATCGAAATTGCAGCAACAGCAAGATTAAAAATCAGCTTTCCGCTTATTTTAAACTTTTTTTTATTTTTTTCCAAGTTAATCTTCTCCTGCCATATTATATACGAGCGGAAATAATTATCAAACAGTATAATAATACATTTTTTTTGCGAAAAAAGCAACAACAAAATTGTAATCTTAATATTGGCATGTATATAATGTTGTTTTAAAAGACAAAAACGAAAATAAAATAGTAAGTATTGAATTACTTGTAAAGTAATTGACTATATGGTAAAATAAACGAGAACATAAATTACTGGAGCAAAACTAATCAGTTTTGCGAATACGCCGAAAATAATCAATAAATATTATAACGGGGCAGAGAATGGGATTTTTTGATGTAATAAATGTTTACGGACTTTTGGTTACAATTGTCCTGATAATTCCTCATATAGTATATGCAAGAACGCATAATTATGATTTGAGCGCAGTTGACAACAGGGCAATGCTGTATATCAGCAGAATAGGGAAGTATTGCAGCGCTTTTTTAATGGCTGTCAATATAGGTGTGCTTGAAGAGGGATTTACTTCTCCTGAAATAGTAATGAAGTCGTTCTGGCTGATTTCAGTATCTGTTATGACGACGCTGTATGTATTGCTGTGGATTTTATTTTTTAAAAAAGAGAGCAAAGCCTTGGCATATGCGATTACCGTACTGTCTGCGATCATAGTGATGTTCAGCGGACTTCTACAGGTAAAAACCCTTTTGCTTACCGCAGGAATTGTGTATCTTATAGGTGAGCTTTATTTGACATCAAAAATTATTAAGTAATTTAAGTCAAAAACAGTTTTCAGACAGTGATCGGTGAAAATTAATAATTAATAATAAAGAGGTAAAAATGAACGTAATAATGCTGTTAAAGCCTAAAGAAATGGTAAAATATATTTATGAGAACAATACACTCAGACAGGGACTTGAGAAAATGCGAGTCCATAGCTATACTGCTATCCCTGTTATTTCAGAGGACGGAAAGTATGTGGGAACGGTCAGCGAAGGTGATTTCCTGTATTACATAGTCGATAAAAATACCGAGGGAATGAAGCAGCAGGAAAAGTATTATGTAAGGGATATAATACGAAAAGATTTTAATCCTGCCGTAAAGATTGACGTTGAAATGAATGAACTTCTCAACCGCGCCATGAACCAAAACTTTATTCCCGTTACCGACGACATTGGTACATTTATAGGGATTGTAACCCGTCAGGATATTTTAAGATATTTTATTGAAAAATAATGAGAAAAACGCTTCGGATTTCCGAAGCGTTTTTGATAATACTATTTTTGTTTATAATACATCAGACAATGACAGTATCCCTCAAAATCGGGGTCTGCAATTTTTTCTTTAAAATCCTCGCACATACACTTTGTCTGCTCACTTTTTACAAGCATACAGGGGCAGTATCCTCCTGTGCGTTTAAGACCTTGCCTTACGGCTCTTACAACCTCTTTGTCCTCGTTTAATAGTATTCTCACATTCCTCACCTGTGATTATCAAGCAGCTTTTGCATTTGCTCCTGTGTTTTATAGCCTAATGAACTGTCAACTACCTCGCCGTTTTTGAATATGAGCACATTTGGAATTGAGCTTATTTCATAGGCTGAGGCAAGCTGTGGATTTTCATCAGCGTTTACTTTATAAAAATCAAAATCCGGATTATTGTCCGAAAGTGTCTCCAGAACAGGAGAAAGCATTTTACACGGACCGCACCATTCTGCAAAAAAGTCAACGATTACCGGTTTTTTTGATTTTATTACCTTTGAATTAAAATCCTCTGCGTAAATTGTATCTATCATATTAGAAACATCCTTTCTAATTAATAAAATTTCAGCTTTATTAAAAATAAAATGGTACTTTTATTTTATTTATTTGCTGTTTCTACTCTTATTATACCATTTTAAACAGAAATTTCAATATTATTCATAAAAAATTATAAATATTTCAAAATATAAAATAGATGTGAATCCGCTCACAATTTAGGCAACTTATCAGAGTATTGCCGATTAATTTCACATAACATAAAAAAGCTGCCCTAAATATTTAGAGCAGCAAAATTTGTTATTATGCAGAAAGATTTTCTGTTAATTTGCGGTAAATTTCGGGAAATGTGCGTTTAATACTTATAGGCTTCATTTCTCGGTTGACAAAGCAGTGAGTTGTGTGTCCCGTTGCCACAACTTTGTCTGTATCGGCGAATTTTATAATGTATTCAAAATTCATTTTTGAACCGTTGAATTCCGTAAACTTGACTTCAATTATTATTTCGTCTGAAAATTCAATGGGCTGTTTGTATCTTGCGTAAGCGTCAACATTTGGAATAATAAGTCCGAGATTTTCCATTTCTTTTACATCGCATCCGATGTTGTGCATGAAATTTATGCGAGCCTCCTCAAAATATCTGAAATAGTTTGAATGATGAACAATGCGCATACAATCGGTTTCATAATAAGCTACGCGTCTTTTATACAGTTTATTTTCCATATTTGCACCAACTTTATTTTCTCAATAAAAGACCTTTTTCAAGATCATCTTTTGCCTGCTTTTTTATAATATAATGCTGTTTTTTGCCTGTGGCAGTATGCGGAAGCTCTGTTACAAAGCGGTAATAGCGCGGCGACTGATATTTTGAAATATTAGGCGACTTTGCACAGTAGTCGAGCAATTCTTCAACAGTAAGACTTTCATCCTCTGCAATAACATATGCGGCGATAGATTCGCCTCTTGTGCTGTCGGGAACGCCTGTAACTATACATTCCGAAACCTTTGGATGCTGATTCAGAACCTCTTCAATTCTTGCTGGATAAATATTTTCACCCTTGCTGATAATCATATCGTCTTTTCTTCCGGCTATGGTGATAAACTGTTTTTCATCCCAGGTACCTATATCGCCTGTGTACATCCAGCCTTTATAAAATTTATCAGCTGTCGCTTTTTCGTTGTTAACATAACAGTAGGTCGATTTTGCAGGACATTTAATAATGATCTCGCCCTCTGTCTGATTATCTGTAGGAACAGTATCGCTCGGCTCTGCCTTTTTATCGTCATAGACTTTGACGATCCGTACCTCGTCGTCAGTACAGGAGCGGCCTGCCGTACCCGACATTTCGGGTAAATCAAACGGACGAAGGAACGTATTCCAGAATGATTCCGTCGTTCCGTAGCCGTTAAAAATATTCGGAGTGAGCACCTTCTGAAAGCGTATGCAGGCTTCCTTTTCAAGCGGACTTCCCATAGTTATAATACCTTTCAGAGAAGAAATATCCGAAGGATGCTTTTCCTGACGGTTTGCCAGAAGGCTGAGAACCGAGGGTACGCCTGTAAGATAGGTAATTTTATATTTTTCAACGCAGTCAAGGCATGTTTTGGGATTGAAGGTTCTTAAAATTACAAGTGACGCACCTGCATAAAGAGTAGGTGTAGGGCCGCCTGAATGAAGTCCTCCTCTGTGAAACCAAGGAGTCATATTCATTGTAACGTCTGTAGGATTAAGAGGAAAGTGCATAATTACATCATGAGCCGATAAAACCTCGTTTATATTGTTGAGCGGAACGCCTTTTGGAGTGCCGGTAGTTCCTGATGTCTGAAGTCTTACGATCTCGTCGTAAATATGAGGCTCAAAGTCGATTGGAGGATTTTCATCTGAGCTGTTTGCAACATAATTTTCATACAGAATATGCCCTTCGGGCAGACTGATTTCCTTTTGAAGATTATTAACTGCAATAATAATATCGGGCTTATGTGATGAAATTGAAAGCGCTTTAGCAGCCGTGTCAATCATTTCAACATCATAAATATAAACCTTAGGCTTGTTGTGACTGATAATTTCTGCTGTTTCGCCGGGTGACAGATTGAAATTTGCAGGATTGCATATTGCTCCTATTTTCTGAGGAGCGATATACCCGAACAGAAACTGAGGAGAGTTATATAACTGTAAAAATACTACATCGCTTTTCTTAACCCCGTCTTTTTTTAAAGCATTGGCAAGCATGTTTGAATCCTTATTTAATTCGTCATACGTCCAGACTTTTCCAGATAAAGCATCAACAGCGGCAATTTTATATCCAAAGCGGCGCACATTTCTCATAAATCCGTTCAGCCATGTAAACTCGCTTTCGAATGTTTCTTTGAACATCTCAGAATTATATGTTAATGTCATTAAATTTCCTCATTTCTAAATATAAAATCAGTATTTTCCTACGATTATGCTTGAGTTTTGTCCGCCAAATCCAAAAGCGTTTGACATAGCGTATTTTATGTCTGCTTTTTTAGCTGTGTTGGCAACATAATCAATTCCTGCACACTCGGGGTCAACCTCGCTGAGATTGATCGTCGGTGGGATAATGCCTGTTTCAATAGCTTTTAAGCAGGTAATGGTTTCCGTAATTCCTCCTGCACCCATCATATGTCCCGTAGCACCCTTTGTAGAGCTTACATACGGCAGTTTATCTCCGAAAACCTTTTTAATTGAAGATGTTTCAACAGCATCACCTTTATTTGTAGCTGTTCCGTGTGCGTTAATATAACCGATTTCGCCTGCGTCTATGCCTGCGTCGGCAATTGCCTGCTTCATACAGGCAATTGCTCCTTTTCCTTCGGGATGGGGAGCGGTAACGTGATAGGCGTCTCCCGTGTTGCCGCAGCCTATGATTTCACCGTAGATTTTTGCACCTCTTGCAAGTGCGTGTTCCTCGGTTTCAAGTATAAGCGCGCCGCCGCCTTCTCCTATAACAAATCCGTCGCGAGTTATGTCAAATGGTCTGCTTGCGCTTGAGGGACAGTCGTTTCTTCTTGACAGTGCTTTGGCATTTGCAAGCGAATAAATTACGAGCGGACAGAGCACCGACTCTGCACCTATGGCAAGCATAACATCGGCTTTTCCTGCCTGTATGCACATACAGGCAGTGTTTATTGCGTCTCCGCCCGATGAGCAGGCTGTGCTTACCGTAAAGCTTGGTCCCTGAATATTGTAATCAATAGCAATGTTCGCAGCGGCAATATTGCCGAGTATTTTAGGAATAAATCTCGGACCGACCTTTTTGTGAGATGCGCTTGAAAGAGCGTCCTGTGTAAAGGCAATTGTTGCAATTCCGCTCATTGCGGTTCCCATGATTATTCCCGTTCTTTCAGGTTCAATTTTAAGTTCACTCTGTTTAAGAGCTTCTTCTGCAGAGATATATGCGTACTGCATAAACGGGTCAGTTTTTCTAATTAAGTCCTTGGGCATATAATCCGACGGATTAAAATCTTTTACTTCACCTGCAATCTGTACTGCAAGCTCTGACGGGTCAAAACTTTTGATAGTGTCAATTCCCGACATACCTGATGTAATATTTTTCCAGTAGGTATCTACACCTATTCCAACCGGAGTAACCGCACCCATACCTGTGATTACGATTTTTTTCAAAGAAATCATCTCCCTGCACAAAATTATAAAAATAGTTATTTACATTCTGCATATTATTATGCTATACTTGGATTATAACAGAGTTTGGATAATATTTCAACAGGAACGTTAATGCAAAATTATGTAATTAAAGTGCAAAGTATTTAATTTTTGCATAATATCTTCGCTGTTGTGCAATAAAATTTAAAATAAAAATTAAAAAAGGGTGAATTATATTGGATATTAATCAGCTCAATTGTTTTATTTCGGTAGCCCAGACGCTCAATTTTTCGGAAGCGGCACGCCGCAACTATGTATCGCAGTCAACCGTAAGCAGATATATAAGCGACCTTGAAAAAGAATTCGGCGTACAGCTTTTTACCCGTTCACACAGGGACGTACTTATTACAAATGAGGGAAAAACGTTTTTGCCGTATGCAATTGAAATTGTAGATACCCTGAAAAATGCAAAAACGGTAATCAAACAAATGCACGACGGCGGACAGGGCAAAATTACTTTGGGCTGTGACGTTACATCGCTTTCTTTTCCGGCAAAATGTATATCGGATTTTTCCGAAAAATATCCGGGAATTACAGTTGATGTCCGCCAGATTGACGATGCAGACAGAAGTCAGGCTATAATAGGAGGAGATTACGACTTTTGCTTTATGCCTCGGGATATGGTACCTGAAAACTCGGGAATAGAAGTGCTGGTTACACATTACGAGTCATTGTCGGTTGTTACTGCAAAAAAGCATAAGTTTTCAGGAAGAAAAAGCATAAGCTTGCAGGAAATAGCGAATGAAAAGCTTTTGCTCCTGTCGGAAACGGTATCTCCAATAGTTTATATGGAAATAATGGATCTGCTCCGCACATTTCATATATCTCCAAATATAGAAAGCGCATTTGACGATTTAATATCAATGTATGTGGCAGTTTCTTCGGGAATAGGAATTTCTGTAATTCCGCAGTCGCTTGCGTCATTTACATCGCAGGATTATACCGACATATTAACTATAGAAGACGCAGATACCAGCATAGCTTATGTAATGGCGTGGAAAAAGGATATTGCAAATCCTGCCGCCAAGCTGTTTATGGAGGCTGTGAAGAAATATGCGAAAGGCGAGGATAATGTTTATGGACTGTAATTATAAATAATAATATTCTTATTTGGAATTATAATAGCATTGTACGAGTTTTTACTAAAAAATAATCCTTATTTTATCATATTTTTTAGTTGACAAAGGATAAATCCTTTTGTATAATAATAAACAGCGTTTTAATATGCGTTTATGCGGTCAAGAGGTGCAAACATGCTTTTTGAACTTAAATCCGTCTTTCAAAATGAGGGAGAAGAGAAACAGGTTAACTATAAGCTTGATATTGCAGAGATTGACATTGACGGTGTTTTTCCATTCAGAACTCCGATTGATGTTACCGCTACGGCAAAGAACAGAGCAAGCCTTGTAAGCGTTACGCTTGATATTAATTTTGATTACACCCGTAATTGCGACAGGTGCGGCGAAGAGTTTACAAGACGTATGAATATGAGTTTTATTCATAAGCTTGTGCAGACTTTGGCTGATGACGGCAACGACGATTATATTGAAACCCCTGATTATAAACTCGAGCTTGATGAGATTGTCATTTCGGACATTCTTCTTACGCTTCCGCAGAAAAATCTTTGCAAAGACGACTGCAAAGGATTATGCCATATATGCGGCAAAAACCTCAACGAGGGTGACTGTTCCTGCGACAAGCGTCAGATTGACCCAAGACTTGAGATACTAAAACAATTTATGGATTAATATAAATTATTGTAAGGAGGTCTTTGTAATGGCAGTACCAAAGAGAAAAACATCACACGCAAGAAAAAGTTCAAGACGTTCAACAGTATGGAAGATAAGCGCTCCTACACTTACTGCTTGCCCGAACTGCGGCGAGTTAATGGCAGCTCACAGAGCTTGCGGTAACTGTGGTATGTACAACGGCAGACAGGTTATCGTGAAGAAAGACGAAAAGTAATTTCATTTTACTGAACACTATGGGCGGCAGGTATCTGTTCGCCCTTTTGTTTTGCATTTTTATGGTTGATTATCTTTTAGAATTTGTGTAATATATAATTGATCAATAATTCTTATTAGAGAATAAAGTTTAGAGAATAAAGTCAGCGGTTTGCAAGGGGGAAAAGTGTGGCTGTAAAAATATTCAATGTGGCTGTAAACAGTCACGCTTATAAATCGGGAATAAAAAAGGGAGATACCCTGCTTGCAATAAATTCAAATGAAATTGTTGACGTTCTTGACTACAGATTTTATCAGGTCAACCGCAATTTGATTCTTGATATTGAGGACGAAAACGGACAAATACGCTCTGTAGAAATAAAAAAGGGCGAGTATGAGGAAATCGGACTTGAATTTGAATCATATCTTATGGATAAGCAGCATTCCTGCCGTAATAAATGTATTTTTTGCTTTATTGACCAGCTTCCAAAGGGAATGAGAAAATCTCTGTACTTTAAGGATGACGACAGCAGATTATCGTTTTTGTTCGGCAATTATATTACTCTTACAAACATTACCGAGCATGAAATTGAGCGTATAATAAAAATGCACATAAGCCCGATAAATGTGTCGGTTCACACGACAAACCCCGAATTAAGATGCAAAATGATGAACAACCGCTTTGCAGGCGAATCGCTGAATTGCCTTAAACGCTTTGCGGACGCAGGAATTACCCTTAACTGTCAAATCGTATCATGCCCCGGCATAAACGACGGCGACGAGCTTGTCAGAACAATGACAGACCTTGAACAGCTCGGCGTTGAAATGACCGCGATTGTGCCTGTAGGTCTTACTCGTTATCGCGACGGATTATATCCTCTTGTACCGTATACAAAGGAAACTGCGTCGCAGACGCTTGACATAATTGAAAAATTCGGAGATGAGTGCAAAGAAAAATACGGAAGACGAATATTTTTCGCAGGCGATGAATTTTATATTCTTGCTGAGCGAAAAATTCCCGAACCAGAGTATTATGAAGATTTTTCGGCGCTTGAGGACGGAGTGGGTATGATTGCATATCTTACCGATGATGTAAAATGGGCGCTTGATGAGTTTGAATATGACGAAAGCTTAAACCATACCGTAACAGCAGCGTGCGGAACAGGCGTTTATCCGTTTATGAAGGATATAATGCAAATGATAAACGAAAAATTTCCGAATATAAAAATTCACACCCGTGCAATAGAAAACAGGTTTTTCGGAGGAGAGATAAATGTATCGGGACTTGTCACGGGAGGCGATTTGATAAGCCAGCTCAAAGATAAGGAGCTCGGAAGCAAACTTATTATTCCTTCATCAATGCTGAGATTTGAAAACGATTTGTTCCTTGATGACATTTCGACAAATGATGTTGAGCGTGAGCTTAATATTCCGCTTGCAGCTGTAAACAATAACGGAAAACAGCTTGTTCAGGCGATAATAAGTCAGTAAAATCATTTTGTGCTTATAATATTTAAAATTAACACAAAAGTCTGCGAATATTAACAGACAGAAAGGCAATGGAGTATATATGAACAAACCCGTAATAGCTATAGTCGGCAGACCTAATGTGGGAAAATCCACACTGTTTAACAAACTCATAGGTCAAAGGCTTTCAATAGTTGATGATACGCCCGGCGTTACACGTGACAGAATTTACGGCGAGGTTGAATGGTGCGGAAAGACTGCATTCGTTGTTGATACAGGAGGTATTGAGCCAAAGTCAGATGATATAATTCTCACGCAAATGCGCCGTCAGGCACAGCTTGCGATCGATACGGCAAACGTAATCATTCTTGTTACAGACTGCAAATCGGGAATGGTTGCAACCGATATGGATGTTGCCCAGATGCTCCAGAAATCGGGAAAACCCGTAATAGTGTGCGTAAATAAATGCGACAGTCTTGGCGAACCGACTGCTGAGTTTTACGAGTTTTATAATCTCGGTCTTGGCGACCCTATGCAGGTTTCAGCAGTGCACGGACACGGAACGGGAGATTTGCTTGACCGTGCTTTCGAGTGTTTTGACTCAGACCTTGGAACGGATGATGACGATACGGTAATTAATGTTGCTGTAATAGGAAAACCAAACGCGGGAAAATCCTCGCTTGTCAACAAAATAACAAATGAAGAGCGCTGTATAGTTTCTGATATTGCAGGAACGACCCGAGATACAATTGATACGCTTGTTGAGAATAAGTACGGTAAATTTAATTTTACCGATACTGCAGGACTGCGCCGTCAGAGCAAAATTTATGATAATATTGAGAAATACAGTATCATCCGTGCAAAAATGGCAATTGAACGCAGTGACGTGTGCGTAATTATGATTGATGCAACTGAGGGCGTAACCGAGCAGGACACAAAGGTTGCAGGACTTGCCCACGAAGCAGGCAGAGCGTGCATAATTGCGGTAAACAAATGGGATGCGGTTGAAAAGAATGATAAAACTATGCAGGAGTTCCGCAAAAAGCTTGACGCAGACTTTGCGTTTATGTCATATGCTCCGCAGGTTTTCATTTCTGCCAAAACGGGAATGAGAATTGATAAGCTTTTTGAGTATATAGTAAGCTGTAACGAGAATTCAGGCCGCAGAATTAAAACCGGTATGCTCAATGAACTGCTGGCTCAGGCTACCACGCGTGTTCAGCCTCCGTCAGACAAGGGAAAAAGACTTAAAATTTTTTATATGACTCAGGCTTCAATAAAGCCTCCGACCTTTGTGTTTTTCTGTAACGACGCACAGCTTTTTCATTTTTCATATCAAAGGTATCTTGAGAACAGAATACGTGAGTCTTTTGGGCTTGAGGGAACGCCCGTAAGAATAATTATCAGGGAACGGGGAGATAAATAGTGGATTTTTACTTGTCATTTTTGGCTGAAAACTGGTGGCGTTTTTTAATTACAGCTCTGGCGGCATATCTGCTGGGAAGCATAAACACCGCCGTAATGGTAACAAGTATTATGACAAAAGGCAAAAAGGACATTCGTGAAATGGGCAGCGGAAACGCAGGCTTTACAAATGTGCTGAGAAGTGTGGGAAAAGTACCTGCAATAATTACAATTGTATGTGATGCCCTTAAATGTGTGGTTGCTGTTTTACTCGGTGCATTGATTTTTTCATTTATTAACACGGACAGTTCAGTTCTGTCAAGTGAGTTTGTAAACTGCGGAAAGTATACAGCGGGAATTTTCTGTATTCTCGGTCATTCATATCCTGTTTATTTTCATTTCAAAGGCGGCAAAGGCGTAGTGACTGCGGCGGCGTTGATTGCTGTTGAAGATTGGCGCGTATTTGTTGTTATTCTTGGTGTTTTTCTTATAGTTTTTATAATAACAAAAATAATTTCCGCAGCCAGCATTACGGCGGCGGTTCTGTATGCTCCGATTACTTTTGGCGTTACATTTATTTTTGATTATTTAAACGGAGGCGGCTATTCTCTCGGATATGTAATTCTCTCAACCGCAGCGTCGCTTATAATAGGGATTTTCGTAATTGTAAAGCATAAGGCGAATATCGGCAGACTGCTGAGAGGCGAGGAAAAGAAAATTACCGCAAAAAAGGCTGATACATATTGACGGAGCCTTTTATTGGCTGTAAAATATTAATATTATATTACTTTAAAACTTATTATGAAAGGAATTTATTACAATGGCTGACTGTGTTTTCTGTAAAATAGTTGACGGTTCAATTCCGTCTAAGAAAGTATTCGAAGATGAAAAAATACTTGCGTTTTATGACCTTGAGCCTCAGGCGCCTGTACATGTTCTTGTTGTTCCAAAGCAACACATCTGCTGTGCCAATGCAATAGATGAATCCAATGCAGATGTAATTGCGCACATATTCACAAAAATTCCGGAAATCACCGAAAAACTCGGTCTTGAAAACGGATATCGTATTGTAAACAACTGCGGCGAGGACGGATGTCAGAGCGTAAAGCATTTGCACTTTCATATACTCGGCGGTAAAAAGCTGAACAGCAAAATGGCTTAAAGAGGGCAAAATGAATAAATATAAAATGAAAATAGCGGGACTTGAGCGTGAGCTTGAGAGATTTCCGGTAAATGATAAGCTTGACATTGCCGCTTTTATTATGTTCGGTGATGTTGAGATAACCGAAAAGGCGGCACAAGAACTGCTTAAAATATGTCCTGAACATGATGTTGTTGTAACGGCAGAGGCAAAGGGAATTCCTCTTTGCTATGAAATGGCACGTCAGGGGTGCCGCAGTTATGTTATTGCGCGCAAGGGAATAAAGGTGTATATGCGCAACCCGATTGGTGTTACGGTAAACTCCATTACAACGGCAAATGAGCAAAAGCTGTATTTAGGAGAAAACGACTCAGAGTTTCTTCGCGGCAAAAAGGTATTAATTGTTGATGATGTTATTTCAACAGGAAACAGCCTTGACGCGCTTGAAAGACTTGTCGAGCAGACAGGTGCGAAAATTGTCGGAAAAGCGGCTGTGCTTGCCGAGGGAGATGCAAAAAACAGAAAAGATATTATCTATCTTGAAGAACTTCCGCTGTTCTTTAAATGATTTGAAGGATTGAATTTTATGAAACGACTGCTGGGATTGATTGGATTATCTTACCTTTCTTCTCTTGCGGTCGTTTTTTATTTTTACAGCGATGTTTTACTGCTGTGCGTGATTGCAGGTTCAGTATTTTTAATTGCTGTGGGATTATTCTTAAAAATAATTAAAGCCAAATACCACATAAAGAGCACTCTTATTGTGTCAGGAATATCCGTTTTGTGTGCCTGCATCTCATTGATTTTTTATACAAATTTCATTTACCTGCCTGTGATAAAAAATTATTCCGATAAAGAAATAACAGTTAACGGATATATTTGCGAGGAGATTCAAAAAAGCGAGGGCAGTTGTACATATATTATTTCAACGGACAAAGTTAACGGCGAAAGCGCAGATATAAAAATTCGCCTCATTTCGTATTCTGATTTGCGTGTTGAAGAATTTGAACGTATAAAAGTAAAGCTGCATATATATAAAACCGACAACAACAACCTTTTGAGCAAGGGTATTTTCTTCACGGCATATACAGATGATGAATTTTCAATTGAAAGAACAGGTGAAAAGCAGTTTTCGCTGTACGCTTATGCTGTAGATGCGAGAAAGGCTATGAAGTCCTCTCTTGACACCTTGCTTCCCGAAGATTACTCATCGCTTTGCAGAGCTGTTTTGTTAGGCGATAAGCAGGCGCTTACATATGATGTAAGAAGTAATTTTACAAATACGGGAACTTCGTTTTTGATTGTGGTTTCAGGTATGCACCTGTCGATTATAACCTCATTTATTTTATTTATTTTAAAGAAATTTACGAAAAACAGAATGGTGCTGTGTGTTTTTGTTTGCATAACCGTACTTTCATTTATGGCTGTTACGGGTTTTGCTCCGTCAGTTATAAGGTCCGGTGTAATGCTTATTCTTACATACTGTTCAACGGTTGTATTACGAAAATCCGATTCGCTTAATTCTATCGGTGCGGCGGCAATTGTGCTGACTGTTTTAAACCCTTATGTAGTAGGCGATATAGGAATGATACTTTCTTTTGTTGCAACATTAGGCATAATTTTGTGGTCAAACAAAGTAAACTCATTTATTGTTAAAAAACTTAAATTGAAAAGCAAAATTATGAAAGCGGCGGCAAACCTGATTGCAGTGTCGGTTTCCGCTTCCATATGGATTATTCCCGTAACAACGATTGCTTTCGGCAGAATTTCGCCGCTTGTTGTATTTGTCTCATTTTTTGCCGAACCGCTGGTAAGCATAATACTGATTTGCGCAATGCTTTCATCGACTTTGTTTCTGTGTCCGCTTATTTCATTTTTAGCTTATCCGTTTGCACTTACGGCTGGCCTTGTCAGCAGGCTGTTTTTATGGATAATCTCAGTTTTTGTGTCTGTTCCTTACTGCTCGGTAAATTCGGATAAGATTTACTTTTATGTATGGCTTGCGGTTACAATATTGCTTGTATTTACAGGATATGCTGCAAGAGCAAAGAGCTTTTATATTAAATGTTCAATCGCATTTTCTGTAATTACATTGATGCTTGGCTGGGCGGTTTATACATTCATAGATTATAATACAACAACTCTAAATGTTTATAACACAGACAGCGGAACTACTGCCTCTGTTGAGTGCGGTTATAATATAACTCTGCTTTCCTGCGGCGGTTACAGCGGAAAATCAGATGACGCAATTGAAGATATTTCAAATGATTTTGTAAATATAGATAATATTATAATTCCAAATCAGAAAAATAAATATTCAAGTTATCTTCCTCGTTTTATAAATGAGTTTGACGTGTCTAATGTTTTGGTATATGATAAGAACAGTGTTAATCAGAAGATACTGCAAAATTATGACGGACAAAGCAGGAACAAATTCGGAGATAATGTTCATTTTACGCTTAATATTACAGCGCATACAACAGATGATGTGCTGAATATTGACGGTGTAACCTATCAGTTTGTCAGGTCAGACAAAAGAAGTTTGCTGTTTATTCCCGACGGAGGAGACGCGGCAGAGCTCCCTGAAATCTACAGAACGGCAGATTATCTTATGATTGATTCAATTCCCGATAATTGCGAGCTTTTAAAATGTAATACGATTATTTTTACGGGAAGCAGGGAACAGTACACTCGAAAATTAAATTCTCTTAAAGAAATTTCGGAGAAAATATATTTTGCTCAAAACGGCAAAGTGAGTATTGAAATTTAAACGGAGGCATAAATGGCTAAAATAACTGAGGCTGAGCTGAAAAAACAAATAAAATCAAAGCAGTTTTCACCTGTTTACGTTATTTACGGAAGCGAGCAGATGTTTATTAAGCGGTATACTCAAATGCTCGTTGAGGCTGTTGCGGGAAAAAATCCGTCTGATTTCAACTATCATAACTTCAGCGGAGATATTGACCTTGATGATTTTGCCGCGTCTTTGCAAATTGTGCCGTTTATGAGTGAATATAACTGTGTTCTGGCAACTGATATTTATTTTGATAATATGGATAAAAACTCGCTTGATCGTTTTAAAGATATTACAGACAGCGTTGTTGACGGAACTGTCCTGATTGTTTCAATGCCCACATACAGTCCGTCAAAAAATCTTTCGGCATTTAAAGCCTTTTTGAAAAAGGCGGAAAAGCTCGGTTCTGTTTGTGAATTCAACAAGCTTAATCAGTCTATGATTGAGAGGTATATCGCAAAATGGGCGAATGAAAACGGAAAAATGATTTCGCATATAAATGCTTCAAAGTTGATTTCTTACTGCGGCGACGACCTTAATTTGCTTAAAAACGAGGTGGCTAAAATCTGCGCTTATTCATCCGCAGAAGAAATTTCACTTGACGATATAAACAAGCTTGCAACGGTAAATCTTGAAACAAAAATATTTGCTCTCTCAGACGCTGTGCTTAACGGCAACGGTCAGAAAGCGTACAATACGCTTGATTTGCTTTTTTATCAGCGGGAAGAACCCATTATGATGCTCTATGTGCTTTCAGCATCATATATTGACGCCTACAGAATAAGAGTAGCCGATGAATGCGGTGTTTTAAAGGATAATGTAGCAAAGGATTTCAGCTACAAAAACAGAGCGTTTACGCTTGCTAATGCCAGAAAAGCAACTTCAAGGGTTTCGACTGAGGCATTGAGAAAGAGCCTTGATGTGCTGATAGAGGCAGACGAAAAGTTCAAAACAACAGCAGTAAATGCAAGACTGTATATGGAACAGCTTATCGCGCGTTTGCTTCTTATTGCTGAGGAGGGCAGAATTTAGTGCTGAAAATAAAAGAGGCAATTATAGTAGAGGGCAGATATGATAAAATCAAGCTCAGTTCAATAGTAGACGCACCGATAATTGAAACCAACGGATTTCGTGTGTTTTCCGACAGGGAAAAGCAGAATTTAATCAGAAAAATTGCTGATGTCAGAGGAATTCTTGTCTTTACAGACAGTGACGGCGCGGGTTTTGTGATACGTAATTTTTTAAAGGGCACAATTGATAAATCAAAAATCAAGCATTGTTACATTCCTCAGATAGAGGGCAAGGAAAAGAGAAAATCCCAAAGAAGCAAGGAGGGATTTTTAGGTGTGGAGGGAGTAAGCGACGATGTGATAATTGAGGCGATAAAAAGAAGCGGAGCCGTAATTATCGGCGAAGATATGCCTAATGAAAATAAAATTAAAAAATCGGACTTATTCTGTCTGGGACTTACGGGAACTGAAAACGCAGATAAAAACCGAAAAAAGCTTTTAAAATATCTTAATTTGCCTAAATATCTTTCAACCAACGCAATGCTGACGGCACTCAACTGTTTATATTCTTTTGAAGAACTAAAAAATATTGTTAATAAAATCATAACAAATTAATATTACCGAAGCTGATATTAATTTAAGTTAATTTAAAGTATCTGACGCGCACCGGTATAATATCACCGACATTAACCAAAACTAAAGTCGGTGATTTTTTTGAAGAACTTAAAAAGCAATTGTATTTTATTTACAATAGGCGGCATAGGTTATGCTCTGCTTGAAATACTGTGGCGCAGAAGAACTCACTGGACAATGGCTGTCACGGGCGGAACCTGCTTTGTATCTCTGTTCAAATTTTATAAAAAACACTCAAATATGAAAATGATTTCAAAATGCCTTTCGGGAAGTGCAATAATTACAGCAATGGAATTTTGCTGTGGATGTATTGTAAATCTCAAATACAAGCTTAATGTATGGGATTACTCAAATTGCAGATTCAATATTAAGGGTCAAATTTGCCCGTTTTACAGCATTTTGTGGGCGTTATTGTGTATTCCTGTCAGCGGTCTTTGCAAGCTGATGAATAAAAAACATCGTTAATATTAAACTCTAACCAACATAAAATTTATGTTTCGGAGAATTTTTAGCCATACCTTAGTATAAAATCAAAAGAATAAAACGCGTAATAAAAGCCGTACATCACAAAACATCAGTGGTGTACGGCTGAATTTAATTATTCGTCTGTATTTATTTTTGTTTCGCTGTCGTTTTCATCATTTTCAGGATTTTCTTTGTCGAGCTTTTTCACAACCACTCTGATTATTCTCTGGTCTTTTACCTCCATAACGGTAAATCTGAAACCGCTTGCTTCAATGCTTTCACGCTTGTGGGGAATAGTACCCGCATTTTCAAGAATGAAACCTCCTACGGTGATACTGTCGCTTTCTATGTCGTTTTCATCCATATCAAACAGTGCAAGCATATCGTCAAGCTCAATATCGCCGTTTACAAGAAACTCGTTTTTGCCTATTTTGTAGTAATTATGTTCGATTTCTTCATCTTCGTCCCATATTTCACCCACGATCTCTTCAAGCAAGTCCTCCATTGTAACAATACCCAGAGTTCCGCCGTATTCATCGGTTACTATAGCAAGATGAATTTTTGTACGCTTAAATGCACTTAATATTTTTGAAAGCTGCTGTGTTCTGAAAACAAAGTAGGGCGGCTGCATAATATCACGCACATTCGGTGCTTTGCCGTCCGCAAGCGATTCAAGATAATCTCTAGTATGAAGAATACCCACTATGTGGTCAACTGTTTCCTCATATACGGGAATACGCGAATATCTGTGCTCAATTATTATATCTTTGATTTTCTCCTGACTGTCGTCAACGCTTATAAAAGTAACGTCAACACGCGGAGTTAATATCTCCTCGGCGGTTTTTTCGTCAAAATCAAGAGCAGAGCGAACCATTTCACTTTCACTTTCTTCAAGAACGCCCTCTTCCTCAATACTTTCTACAATATATTTAAGTTCATTCTCCGTAACAGACGGGATGTCCTCTGAACCTCCTGCGATTTTAAGTGCAAGGGATTTAAGTTTTATAAAAACAAAAACCAGCGGAGTAAGAATGAACATAAGCATTCTTAAAATACCTGCGGTTTTAATTGAAAAGCTGTCGCAGTGTTCCTTTGCAAGGCATTTTGGAATTACCTCGCCAAAGGTGAGCACAAGCAGAGTTGTAGCACCCGTGGCAATAGCCGTGCCTATATCTCCGAACAGTCTCAGGCAAAGTACAGTCGCAATTGAAGAACAGCTTAGGTTTACAATGTTATTGCAGATAAGAATTGTAGTCAGGGCATTGTCAAAATGTTCAATTACATAAAGAGCGTTTTTAGACTTTTTATTTCCGTTATCTACGCTCTGCTGGATTCGGATTTTGTTGACAAATGAAAATGCCGTTTCAGTTGCCGAAAAAAATGCCGAAAGCAGTACAAGAACAGCAACGACAATACCCATAATTATGTCGGACGTCAATTAAATATCACTCCATAATAACAAATATTTCTTTAATAGTACAATAATTCTTTAAAATAATTATTGTTTATAAGAAATATACCCTAAAAAGATTGAAAAAAGTTGGATGAAATGTTATAATAACCTCACGCCGTTGCCAAAATCGAAGATTTTGACGGCTGAGAGAACATTTTTACAACAGCAAAAAAGCTAAAAGTTTTCGCCCGCCTTTTTCAAAAGGCGGCGGGGACGAGGGGCAGCGCCCCCGTTGCAGCCTAAAGGCTGCGAAATTATTTGATTTATAAGCGCAGGAGGGGCGAAAAACAATCCGGGGGACTGTTTTTCGGTGGGGAACCCTCGCCGGAGGTTCCACATTTGTCTTTATCTTTTGAATAAAAATTACCAAGAGACAGAATTTTTTAACAAATTCTGCCGATTTGCAGCATCTTTCGGCTATCGCTGAAGAATTATGTTATAATAACCTCACGCCGTTGCCAAAATCAAAGATTTTGACGGCTGAGAGAACATTGAAACATAATTATTATTGCCTATACATTATATTGTGCTTTTTGGAGAGAATAAATCTCGGAGGTGCACTATAATGTCACAAAAAACAAAAGATTCAAAGTCAGCGAAAAAGACTAAGGATAACTACGTAAAAAATCCTTGCGCCGACGATAATCCTCAAAAGCTTGAAAATGACAGTCCTATTAACGAAGAACATACCGACCAGATTGGAGAAACAGGTTCGGTATTAGCGGCACACAAGGACAGTATAATTCATTGTCTTACAATAATCGGTCAGATTGAGGGTCACTATATTCTCTCTCAGCAGAACAAAACCACAAAATATGAGCACGTAATTCCGCTGCTTGTCTCAATTGAAGAGGATGAGCGCATAGACGGACTGCTTATTCTTCTTAATACTGTCGGCGGTGATGTCGAAGCTGGTCTTGCCATTGCAGAAGTGATTTCAGGCATGAAAAAACCGTCGGTGTCAATTGTTCTCGGCGGAGGACATTCAATCGGAATACCTCTGGCTGTTGCAGCGAAGAAAAGCTTTATAGCAAAAAGTGCGTCAATGACTGTTCACCCTGTACGTACTACCGGACTCACGCTCGGTGTTCCGCAGACATTTGAATATTTTCAGAAAATGCAGGACAGAATTACAACTTTTGTTGCCGAAAATTCAGGAATTTCAAAAGAGAGATATAATCAGCTTGTTCTCAATACAGGTGAGCTTGTTATGGATATAGGAACAATTCTTGAGGGTGAAGAGGCCGTCGAAGAAGGTCTTATCGACGAGGTAGGAACGGTGTCTGACGCGATTGCCGCTCTATATGATATGATAAAGCAAAGCAAGAGCAGTAAGAAAAAATCAAAGCCCAAAGCAAAATCACAAAACCAATAAACGGCCGTACAATACAAGCCGTGATAAAATTCGGGTACTTCACCCGAATACATAATAATTATTCAACATAATACCGCATAAAATGTTATATAAATTTAATTAAAAAAGGAGTACATATTATGTCAATTATTGACGCCATTATTCAAGGTATAGTTCAGGGATTGACTGAGTTTCTGCCCGTATCAAGCAGCGGTCATCTTGCAATCACTCAGCATATTCTCGGAACAAGCGGAGAGGGAAATCTATTTTTTAATGTAATGCTGCACGTCGGAACTCTTGTTGCCGTAATTGCTTTTTACTACAAGCTTATCTGGAGCCTATTAAAAGAATTTTTTGTAATGCTCAAAGATATTTTTACAGGGAAATTCAAGTGGAGCGAAATGAACTATGAGCGCAATCTTATTGTTATGCTCATAATCGGACTGGTGCCTCTGTTTTTGATGTTTCTTCCGATTCCAGGAACTGATTTAAAAATAAAAGATTTAGCAGATATTCTCTCTGCAAGTCCTGTTCTCATAGTAACCGCGATTTCGCTTTTGCTTACAAGCGTTCTGCTTACGATAGGAATAGTTTGCAACCGCAGAAACTCAAGTAAACTCAGGCATTTAAAGGAAACTAAGACTGATTCTTCAGGCAAGGAAAGCTACAATGTGCTTGACGCAGTATTAGTAGGATTAATGCAGGTTGCCGCTGCTATTTTGCCGGGACTTTCCCGTTCGGGTTCAACGCTTTCGGTAGGTGAGATGAGGGGTATTAACAAGCAGAAAGCTCTTGATTACACCTTTGTTTTAGGAGTTCCGTCTATAATTGCCGCTGCACTTTTAGAAGGTATTGACGCATTAAAATCACCTGAGGGCATAAATTTTGAACCGCTTGTGATTATTGTAGGTATGGTCGTTTCCGCAATTGTAGGTTACCTTGCAATTGTAATTTTTAAATGGTTCTTAAAATCAGACAAAATGTGGATTTTTGTTGCATATACCGCAATTGTGGGTATTGCGTTCATTATAATTTCAATCATTGAAATGAATACCGGAGTAAACCTTTTTACAGGTATGCCTGTTAATTGGTGATAAATAGGAGTGATTTTGATTGTCAGCAAGAAAGCAGACAGCTAATAAAAAATCAAAATCTCCTGCCAAATCGCAAAAAGGCAGGAGCAGAACCTCAAAAACAACTGCACCTGCCTCAACTGTAGGACTCAGTCCGAGAGTAAGGGCAATATTATTCGGCGCAGTTGCACTTATTTTTGCAGTGATGATAGCAGTCAAGGGAGAAAATGTATGGACGGCAATTCGAGGATTTTTCTTCGGACTGCTCGGATTTGGAATTTTTCTTGTGCCTGTGTTTATGGTTTATCTCTGCTTAGTCACCGAAAAAGAACAGAAAGTAGCGCACATAAAATCCAAAGTAGCCTTGTGTACGCTCATAATTTTATTTGTCGGTGCGCTTATTTACATAGTCTGCGGTGCGCAGTTTAACGATATGAACTTTTTTGCGTGTCTTGGCAAGCTGTATTTGCAGTCTGCTGACAGTACATATTATATGACATTCGGATGCGGTCTTCTGGGCGGAATTTTAGGTTATCCTCTTGTATATTTTTGCGGAGAGGTTCCGGCATTATGTGTAGCCATTGTGATAACTATAGCGCTTGTATTCATTATAGCAAATATTTCTGTCAGGGATATGGCAAGTGCGGCTTCACGTACCGTAAGTCATGTTCGCGAGGCAGGCGAAAAGCATGCCCGTGAGCGCAGAGAGCGCAGAGAAGCGCAAAGGCAGGAATATTCAGAAAGAGAGTATGGCGGAATATCGGGTTATAGCGGAAATCCAACATCAAATTCCGACGGCATTGATATACCGCTTGACGAACCGAAAGGAAAACGAAAAAAGAAAAAGCGTTTGGTTAAAAGCGGAATTGACATAGACTATGTTGATGCTGATGAGAAGAATGCAACCGATAAAGATTTATCGGAAGATTTAATTAATATAATCAATCGTGCGAGCAAGCCGCTCGGTGCTGACGCTGACACAACAGTTGAGGATATAGCAGACGACATTTCTCAGGAAAAGCGTTCAAAGCGAATGACAGACGGCGCAAAGCAGCCTGACCCGGAAACTGTTCCTGTAGAGATTGAGCCAAAATCCCAAAAGAAAAATAAAAATGCAGATAATGCGGATAATTCGGAATTTGATAATGTGGGATATAAAACCGAGAGTTCTTCTGATGAAATAAAAGAAGAAAAGATATATCATTATCCGCCTGTTCAGCTTTTAAAGCTAAAGACCAATAATAACGACAGAAATGCTATGGAGGAGCTTCAGAATAACTCCAAAAAGCTGATTGACACGCTGAACAGCTTTGGCGTTAACGCTTCAATAGTCAACATTTGCAGAGGACCTTCGGTTACACGCTACGAGTTACAGCCTGCACCAGGAGTAAAAATAAGCAAAATTACAAATTTGTCTGATGATATTGCACTTAATCTTGCTGCAAACGGCGTGCGTATAGAAGCTCCGATTCCGGGCAAGGCAGCAGTAGGCATTGAAGTTCCTAACAAAGTCGTAAGTATGGTATCAATGCGCGAGCTTATCGACTCTGATAAGTTCAGAAAGGCAAAAAGCAAGCTTACTACAGTCCTCGGACGTGATATTTCAGGTGAAATAGTTGTTGCCGACCTTGCAAAAATGCCTCACCTGCTCATAGCAGGTACTACTGGTTCGGGTAAATCGGTATGCGTAAATTCAATTCTTATGAGTATTCTTTTCAAGGCGTCACCCGATGAAGTCAAGCTGCTGCTGATTGACCCTAAAATGGTAGAATTTTCAAAGTATAAGGGTATTCCGCATCTGCTTGTACCCGTAGTATCAGATGCAAAAAAAGCTGCGGGTGCTTTAGCATGGGCAGTAAACGAAATGCTCCAAAGATATAAAATCTTTTCGGAATATGACTGCAAGGATATTGATTCATATAATATCCTCGTAAAGAAAAATCTTGATTATATATCAAAGCACCCTCCCGTTGAGGATGAAAACGGTGAGATGACGCAGCCTGTGCTTGAGGTCAACGGACTTCCCGTGGCAAAAGAAAAAATGAGCAGAGTTGTTATTGCGATTGACGAGCTTGCCGACCTTATGATGGCGGCGCCCAGCGAGGTTGAGGATTCAATCTGCCGTCTTGCTCAGATGGCGCGTGCCGCAGGTATGCACCTTATTCTTGCAACTCAAAGACCGACTGTAAACGTAATTACGGGTCTTATCAAGGCAAACGTGCCGAGCCGTATATCGCTTAAGGTTAGTTCCAATATGGATTCGCGTACAATTCTTGATACAGGCGGCGGTGAAAAGCTTATCGGCAAGGGCGATATGCTCTTTGCGCCTGTCGGTGCGCCAAAACCAATGCGTGTGCAGGGCTGTTATGCCTCTGACGAAGAAATTGAGGGAGTAACATCATACATAAAAAAATCATATTCAGCTCAGTATAATGCGGATATTGAAGAAACAATAAAACGAATAGCCGCGGAAGAAATTGCAACAGGCAAGAAATCGGGCGACAATTCATCATCTGATGATGACGGACTTGACGTTGACTCAAAAATGGACGAGGCTATCAAGTGTGTAATTGAAGCTGGACAAGCATCAACTTCGCTTATTCAGCGCAGACTAAAGGTAGGCTACGCAAGAGCAGGAAGAATGATTGATGATATGGAGCAGCTTGGTGTGGTAGGACCTCATCAGGGCTCTAAACCTCGAGATGTGCTTATGACGTACAATGAGTGGCTTGAACGCAGAAATGTTTTGCAGAACAGAGAGAACTGATTATTTTCAGTAAAGATTACTGGTTGTTTTATATAATTCCGATTTTTCATATAAAAACAATAAAACTCTGATAAAACAAACTAAAAAGCAAAGGAGTAAATGATGGCATTCTTACCGATGAACGCAGACGAAGTAAAACTTTGCGGCTGGGACAGCGTGGATTTTGTTTATGTTTCAGGCGACAGCTATGTTGACCATCCGTCATTCGGTGCCGCCATCATTACCCGTGTGCTTGAGGACTGCGGATACAGAGTGGCATTTCTTGCACAGCCGAATTGGAAAAACGATGCTGATTTCACTCAGTTTGGCAAACCTAATCTGGGATTTTTTGTATCCGCAGGCAACATTGACAGCATGGTGGCGCATTATACGGTTGCAAAGAGAAAGCGTCATGACGACGCCTATACGGCAGGCGGAAAAACAGGAAAGCGCCCCGACAGGGCAGTAACCGTTTACTCAAACATTATCCGCCGTATTTATCCCGACAGTCCGATAATTATCGGCGGTCTTGAGGCTTCTCTAAGAAGATTTGCCCATTATGATTACTGGAAGAACGAAGTAATGCCGTCCGTGCTTTTTGACAGCAAGGCAGATATTATTTCTTACGGAATGGGAGAACTTCAGACAATAGAAATTGCAAAACGGCTCAGCGAGGGGTATTCCGTTGAGTCGCTTTATGATATAAGAGGGATATGCTACAAGGTCAGAACCGAGGATTATGTTCCGAAATCTGTCGTTGAGCTTCCGAGTTATGAGCGAGTAAAGGAAAATAAACGTGACTACGCCATAGCCTCACGCAAGGAGCTTGAAGAGGCTGACGCAGTCAGGGGAAAAACGCTTATTCAAAGGCACGGGAATTATATTCTTGTACAAAACCCTCCTATGCAGCCGCTTAATACAAAACAGCTTGATTATGTTTATTCTCTTCCTTATGAACGCTGGTATCCCAAGTGTTATGAAATACTCGGCGGCGTTCCGGGAATTGAGGAAGTGTTATTTTCAATTACTCACAACAGAGGGTGCTTTGGCGCGTGCAATTTTTGTTCGCTTGCATTTCATCAGGGCAGAGCAGTTACAGTAAGAAGTGAAGAAAGTATAATGCAAGAAGCAAAGAGCTTTCTTGACAATCCGAGATTCAAAGGTTATATAAGCGATGTAGGAGGACCTACGGCTAATTTCAGGCTTCCGTCGTGCGAAAAGCAGAAGAAGCTCGGACTCTGCAAAAACAGGCGTTGTCTTGCTCCGACACCTTGCCCGAATATGCAGGTATCGCATACAGAGTATCTTAAAATTCTGCGGGATCTGAGAAATCTTGACGGAATAAAGAAAGTGTTTATACGCAGCGGAATACGTTTTGATTATCTGATTGAAGATGAAAATGACGAGTTTTTTCGTGAGCTTGTAAAATATCATATAAGCGGACAGCTTCGCGTTGCCCCCGAGCATTGCTCTGCCGCGGTGCTTGATAAAATGGGAAAACCGCACATTAAGGCATACAAAACCTTTTGCGATAAATTTTATGAGCTTACGGGCAAAGCAAGAAAGGAACAGTATGTAGTGCCTTATCTTATGAGCTCGCATCCAGGTTCCGAGCTTAAAGACGCGGTTGAACTTGCACTTTTCTGCAAGCGCGAGAATATTCACCCAAAACAGGTGCAGGATTTTTATCCTACTCCCGGTACAATTTCAACAAGTATGTTTTATACGGGACTGGATCCGTATACTATGAAAGAAGTTTATGTGCCTAAAACCGAGAGTGAAAAGTCTATGCAGAGAGCTTTATTGCAGTATTTTATTCCGGAAAATAAACCGCTTGTTATAAAAGCACTCATTAAGGCAGGCAGACGTGATTTAATAGGCAATGATAAAAAATGTCTTGTAACGCCTATGTCAGGTCAGACACAAGGCGGATACAGTAAAAATACAAACAACAACCGAAACACAAATAAACGAAACGGTAAAGATAAATATGCAAAGTACAGGCGCAAAAATAAAAAATAAAGCAAAAAGAATTGTTTTAATTGCGGCAGCTGTAATTTTATCTGTTTGTGTGCTGCTCATATCCTTTGGCGGAGGATTGGGAATTCCTGATTGGAACGACGTTTTTGCTTTTTTCGGAATATATGCAGATTTAGATGCTGATTTATCGGTCAGCTTTATAAATGTAGGTACCGCCGACGCTTGCTGCATAAAATGCGGCGAAAAAACCGTTTTGATTGATTCGGGTACAAGCAACAGCTATGATAAATTATCAGCGTATTTGCGCAGGAACGGATTTGAAAAATTTGACGCGGTTATAGTTTCACATCCCGACAGCGACCATATCGGAGGAATGGCTGATATTATAGAAGATTTTGGTGCGGATGTAATTTATATGAGTGCTATGCCCGAAAATCTTGTGCCGGAGGGCGAGGATTACAAGCGTTTAAATAATTCTATAAAAGAAAATAGGCTAAAAGCTATTGATCCAAAAATAACAAGTAAAACCCGAATAGGCGATATGGAGCTTGATTTTATTTCACCGACAAAGATTTATGACAACAGAAACGACAATTCACTTGTGGTAAGGCTCACATACAAAGAAAATTCATTTCTGTTCACGGGCGATATATCAAAAGACGTTGAAAACGATTTGCTTAATTCCACAGAGGAATTAAATTCAGATGTTTTAAAGGTTGCTCATCACGGGAGCAAAACCTCGTCAACCGAAGATTTTCTTAAAGCGGTCAGTCCCGAAATTTCGGTTGTAAGTGTAGGTTCGTCAGACGACAGCCTGCCCGATTACAATACTATGGCGCGCATGAATAACTATTCACAAAGCTTATACCGTACCGACAAAGACAGAACCATTGTAATTACATCTGACGGAAAGAACTTAAATGTGCAAACTCATGCATAATGCTTGACCTCGTTAACAATAAATGTTAAACTATAAATAATGGTAATTTTTTAACATTGAAAGGATTTTAAAAATGGGAGTATATGAAGAGCTTGTAGCAAGAGGACTTATTGCTCAGGTTACAGACGAAGAAGAAATAAAAGAACTTGTCAACAGCGGAAAGGCTGTGTTTTATATAGGTTTTGACCCGACGGCAGACAGTCTGCACGTTGGTCATTTTATGGCGCTCTGTCTTATGAAGCGCTTGCAGATGGCAGGCAACAAGCCAATTGCACTTATCGGCGGAGGTACTGCTATGATCGGCGATCCGTCTGGCAGAACCGATATGCGTCAGATGATGACGAGGGAAACAATTCAGCACAATGTTGATTGCTTTAAAAAGCAGATGAGCCGTTTTATTGACTTTTCAGACGACAAGGCTCTGCTTGTAAATAACGCAGACTGGCTTCTTGATTTGAATTATGTTGATGTTTTAAGAGAAGTCGGCGCGCATTTCAGCGTAAACAGAATGTTGACTGCCGAGTGCTATAAACAGAGAATGGAAAAGGGACTGAGCTTTCTTGAATTCAACTATATGATAATGCAGTCATACGACTTTTACGCTTTATATCAGAAATACGGCTGCAATATGCAGTTCGGCGGTGACGACCAGTGGAGCAATATGCTCGGCGGTACAGAGCTTATAAGAAGAAAACTCGGCAAGGACGCATATGCAATGACAATTAATCTTCTTCTTAATTCAGAGGGCAAGAAGATGGGAAAAACACAGTCGGGTGCGGTATGGCTGTCAGCAGAAAAAACAAGTCCATACGATTTTTATCAGTATTGGAGAAATGTTGATGACAGCGATGTTGTAAAATGTCTTAAAATGCTTACATTCCTGCCGCTTGAACAGATTGAGGAACTTGCAAAGCTTGAGGGCAGTGAAATCAACAAGGCAAAGGAAATCCTTGCTTATGAGCTTACAGAGCTTGTTCACGGAAAAGAGGAGGCCGACAAGGCGCAGGAGGCGGCAAGGGCTCTTTTCGGAAGTAAAACCGACACGAGCAATATGCCGTCAACGCAGCTTTCTCAGGCTGATTTTACTGATGATGCAATATCAATACTTGATTTGCTCAAAAAATGCTCGCTCATTCCGTCAAACGGAGAGGGCAGACGTCTTATTCAGCAGGGCGGAGTTTCTGTTGACGATGAAAAAATAACGGACATATACGCGTCAATCCCCGTATCTGCATTTGAAAAGGGATATGTAATTGTTAAAAAGGGCAAAAAGGTATTCCACAAGGCTGTTTTATAATTTGAAATACGTAAAATACAAAAATAAGACTTTTGTACTGTAAAACGACTGTCAGTCGTTAAAAATAAATAAAAAAGGGGTCTTTACTAATGAAAAAGTTTTTCTCAGAATTCAAAGAATTCATAATGCGCGGAAATGTGCTTGATCTTGCTGTCGGCGTAATTATCGGTGCTGCTTTTCAGGCTATTGTAACATCGCTGACAAGCGACATCATTTCCCCGATACTCGGTATTTTCGGCGGTATGAATTTTGATCAGCTCTCATTTGAAATTAACGGTGCTGTGATCAGTTACGGAAAGTTTATTACGGCAATTATAAACTTCCTTATTATGGCATTTGTAATCTTCCTGCTTGTAAAGCTTGTAAACAAGGTTATGTCGTTTGGCAAAAAGCCAAAGGAGGAAGCTCCCACAACAAAGAAATGTCCGTATTGTTTGAGCGAAATCGACATCAAAGCTACAAAGTGCCCGCATTGTACAAGTGATATTTCTGAAGATAATACGGAGAAATAATTTGATTCAAAGCAGATTTTTTGAAACGGTTATTTAAGTAAAAAAGCGTTTTAATTTGTATGTTTTCTCAGTAAGAAGCTGACATTGACTGAAAAATCCATACCATTAGCAATGGTATGGATTACGTCAAAATTGTTATATAACTGTCTGGCTGAGTTTATTCTTAGGCGACAGGAGAATAAAAGATGATATATGCACAGAGGTTGCAAAAAGGTGATGAAATTAGAGTTATTTCACCATCAAGGAGTTTATGCACTGTAAGAGAAAATATTTTTAACAATGCATTAAAATATTTGCAAAACAAAGGTTATCACGTTACTTTTTCTGACAATAGCAATGAAATTGAATATGCAAATTCTGCTAGTATTAAGTCGAGAGTTGAAGATTTGCACAATGCATTTTTAGATAAAAATGTAAAGGCTGTTTTAACTTCAATTGGCGGATTCAATGCAAACCAGATTCTGGAATATATTGATTATTCAATAATTCATGATAATCCGAAAGTCATTTGCGGATATTCAGATATTACTGCATTATTAAATGCTGTTTATGCAAAGACAGGGCTTGTTACATATCATGGACCGCATTTTTCATCCTTTGGATTTGAACTCAACAGAGAATATACGAATGAATATTTTGAAAAATGCGTTGTCAGCAGTGATGAATATAGCATTGTACCGTCATTTGAAGCCGGAAAATATAAAGTTATTCAGGAAGGCAGTTGCAAGGGTACTATAATAGGCGGTAACTTATGCACGCTGAATTTACTGCAAGGTACAGAGTTTATGCCTAAGATACAAGATGTGATACTTTTCCTTGAAGACGACAATATTATGGGAGATTATTTCACGCAGGAATTTGAACGTAATCTACAATCACTATTGCAGGTAAAGGAAAATAAAATTACAGGCGTTGTTTTCGGAAGATTTGAAAATAACTGCAATTTGACTGTTGAAGTAATCACGCAGATAGTTAAAAGTAAAAAACAGTTAAAAGATATTCCAATCATTTTTAATGCTGACTTTGGACATGTATTTCCTTTTTTTACTTTTCCAATAGGCGGAACTGCGAAAATAACTGCAAAAAATAATAAAGTGAATATTACTATACGATGATACGAAAGGCTTTATGTAAAAAATTCTTATAGGATAATAGGGCGTATAATCAAATGATTATACGCCTTGCGTATTTTAGTTTTACTAAGTACCATTGTTTTCAATTCTTTTTTATTTGTTATTGTGAATTACCTAACTGTATTATTATAAAATATAATTAATTTTATTTTAATTGGAGAAAAATAATGCATGACATATGGAATCCATGGCATGGCTGCGTAAAATGCAGTGAAGGCTGTCAAAATTGTTATATGTATTTTCTTGACAAAATGCGCGACCGCAGCGGAGCGGATATTTACCGCACAAAGTCCGGGTTTAAATATCCTCTGCAAAAGTGCAGGGACGGAAGCTATAAGGTCAAAAGCGGAGAGCAGATAAGGGTTTGTATGACCTCTGATTTTTTTCTTGAAGAAGCAGATAAATGGCGTGATGAAGCATGGAATATTATCAAAATCCGTTCTGACGTAAAATTTTTTCTGCTTACAAAACGACCTAATAGGGTAATGAATTGTCTTCCTGCGAATTGGGGTGACGGCTGGGAAAATATCTTTTTCAATGTCACTTGTGAAAATCAAAAACGTGCAGACGAGAGAATTCCTATTTTACTCGATTTGCCGTTTAAGCATAAGGGAATTATGTGCGCCCCGTTTATCGGACAAGTCAGCATTGAAAAGTATCTTGCAAGCAATCAGATTGAACAGGTGATATGCGGCGGAGAAAACTACGACGGTGCAAGACCGTGCAATTTTGACTGGGTGAAGTCGTTACGCAAAGAGTGTGAGGCGCATAACGTAACATTCTGTTTTATTGAAACGGGAACTAATTTTATTAAAGACGGAAAACGTTATTTTATGCCTAAAAAGCAGATTCAGAGTGAAATGGCATATAAATCTAATATGAATTTTGCAGGAAAGCCGATGAAGTTCAGACTTGTTGACAGCTTTGGTGATGAAATTCCGCAGAATGAGCTTTATGTACCGTACTTTGGCGAGCATTGTGAAAAATGCGGAAGCAGGCTTATTTGTAACGGCTGTTCGCAATGCGGTAAATGTGAAAATTAAATATGAAGTTATAAAGGCTATGTTCATTGACGAACATAGCCTTTGGTATTTTATATAATTCTAAATCAGAAAAAAGAATATAATTCCCGAAATAATGCTGATTGCAATTCCTGCAAGCACATCTCTTATAAAATGAGCGCCCGCAAATATTCGTGAAAGTGCAATAAGAAAGGCAATAAACAGTGCAGTCACACCAAGATTAAAGTCAATGTACAAAAAAGACATTGCTATTATAAAGGCGCTTGCCGTATGTCGGCTTGGCATACTCTGACCATGCGTTTTCTTGTTAAAAAGCGAGGGAATATTGTACCTTTCGTACGGTCTCGGCTCATTTATCACCTTTCTGAGCACAGTAACGAATAAAAATACGCCGAATGGTATTAAAACAACTTTAAAAATTTGGCTTTTCACTGCGAAAAATACATATATAATCAAAGTAGGATATGCAATAAAAAGCACAAGGGGAAGATAGGTATATAGTATTTTCAATATAAGCTTTAATTTTTTGTTCTCACCGAAAAAACGCATTGTTTTTTCGTAATTTTTTCTGTTGATTAAAAACATCTCCTGAGCGGATAAATTAATATCGGCATAACTTTATATTTTGAACTAAGCATTTGTTTTTATGCAAAACTGTTATGCCAAGTTAATTCTATCACACGGCTCAAACTATTTCAATATTGTATTTTTCAAACCAATAGTCAAGCTCGATTATATATGCAAGTATTTGAGGAGCTTTCATAAGCTGACCATACCAGGGAGATGTTATTTTATCGGGATTTTCAATAATGCTTTCAATTGCTTCTTTATTCAGCATTTCAACGAGAATATTTTTCTTTTTAAGAATTAATCTAACGCGCTCAGCGCACTCGTTAAAATAAATCGGATTATGCGTTTTAGGATACGGACTCTTCTTTCGCCAGCTTATTTCATCCGGGAGAATATCCTCAAATGCCTTGCGTACAATGCCTTTTTCACGGTTTCCCCACGCTTTTAAATTCCACGGCATATTGTAGGCATATTCAACAAGCCTGTAGTCGCAGAAAGGGACTCTTACCTCAAGTCCGCTGTACATTGAACATCTGTCTTTTCTCTCGAGCAGACACTGCATAAACCAGTAAAAATTAAGATAAAACATTTCTCGCATTCGTCTGTCTGTTTTACTGTCGCTTTTAAGCTTGGGCGCAAGATTAATAGTGTCAAGATACCTCTGCCGTACATATTCTTCTCCGTTTTTAAGAATTCCGTCTTTCAGAATAAACCGTCTGATGTCCTGACTTCTTGACCACGGAAAGCAGTCCTCAAACAAAATATCGCTGTTGTGGTACCACGGATATCCGCCAAACAGTTCGTCGGCACACTCACCCGACAAAGCAACGGTGTAATCCTTTTTAATTTCCCTGCAAAACAAAAGAAGCGAGGAGTCAACATCAACGTATCCCGGCAGATCTCTTGCAATCACACTGTCATATAAAGCGTCAGCAAGCAGGGTGTTTTCAAGAATAATTTCCCTGTGTCTTGTATCTGCGTTTTTAGACATCATAGAAATATATTCAAAATCGGCGTTAGGCTGAAACAGACTGCGTGTAAAATATTTTTCGTTATCACGGTATTCAACCGAATAGGTATTGATTTTACCGAGCTTATGCTCTTTGTTATAGAGCGAAGCTGTTTTAACTATTATACTGCTGTCAAGTCCTCCGGATAAGAAGAAACACATAGGAACGTCGCTGACAAGCTGGCGTTCTATTGCGTCAGTAAGAAGGTATCTTGTTTTTTCTATAGTCTGTTCTTCGTTGTCGGAATGCTCTTTTGCTTCAATTGAAAAGTATTTTTTTCGGCTGAGGCGGCCGTTTTTATACATAGCACATTCTCCGGGATTAAGCTCGAAAACATCCTTAAAAACTCCGCAGGAGGGTGTCCTTGCTGGTCCGAGAAAGAAAACCTCATATAATCCCTGCTCGTTAATTTGAGGCTTTACAACCTCGCTTGCAAGCAATGCTTTTATTTCTGACGCAAAAATAAGTCCGTCATTGTATTCATAATAGAACAGCGGTTTAACACCTATTTTATCTCTGCAAAGGAATACTGATTTATCGCTTGAGTTAAATATTGCAAAGGCAAAAATTCCGTTGAGCTTTTTCGGACATTCCTCACCGTATTTTATAAATGTTTTCAGCACAACTTCGGTGTCACTGTGTCCTCTGAAGTGAAAGCCGTCGGCTCTTAATTCCTCTCTCAGCGATTCCGTGTTGTACAGCTCTCCGTTATATACAATTACATACGTTGTTCCGCCATGATTCACCGCCATAGGCTGTTTGCCGTTTTCGCGGTCAATTACCACAAGCCGTCTGTGAATTAAAGCTGTGTTTTTGTTTACATAAATTCCGTTTTCATCGGGTCCGCGCCTTTCAAGAGTTTCTGACATTCTGTTGAGTACAGTCATCTTTTGGCTCATATCAATATTCTTGTCAATCCAGCCTGCAATTCCGCACATAAAATACCTCCGTTATCTGCGTTTGTATGATTTAAGCGAATATAAAAAACAAATTGCCACAATAATTAAAACAGCTCCCGAAAAAGCAGTTCCCCCAAATGTTTCTGCTTTTTCGACTACCGCTGTAGAAAAAACCATTTTATCACCCGGCAAAAGATGTATTGCCAAATGGGTGAGAAGTGATGTAAGCATTCCCTGCATTATTCTAATACAGAAAAAAGATAGTTTGTTTACTTTAATATCTCCGAGTGCCGAGAAAATCTGGAAATGAACGCAAAGTCCGCCGAATCCTATCGCAAAGGCTACAAATTCAACAGGACAGCTCTTTGAAAGTTCGCTTACTGCCGAGCATACTTCAAGCAGGCACAGCAGTGAGTTTTTCATTATACCGTCGCTTATTATTGAGTTAAAAATTCCAGTAAATGCCGAAAACAGAACGACAAAAGCACATATGCTGAGAATACCGCGTGAGCTTTCTGCCGCAGACTCAACAATTGCGCTGCTTATGGGAAGAAAATTTCTTTTTAATTCGGATTTAGTATTAATTTCATTCTTGCCCCTGTCCAGAAGATTAAGAGCAATTCCCAAAGCCAGAACAGATATTATCTGCGAAGCCAGAATTATAAGTCCTGCAGACTTGTTTTGATAAATTGACATACCAACGAAATTTACAATAAATCCCGGGCCTGCGCATACCGCGAACATTGCCGCTTTGGCGGCTTCTTTTTTATTTGCTGCACCGCTTTCCACTAAAGAGGCAATTCCTTTTGCTCCTACGGGGTATCCTCCAATCATACTCAGTAATATAATTGGTGCGAAGTTTTCGTTTAATCCGAAAACTTTTTTCATAATGCCTCTGAACGGTCTGCCGAGCTGATATGATAATCCGCTCTTTACAATAAAGGATGAAACAGCCATAAAGGGAAAGAGCGACGGAATGAGTACCCTAAGACATAATCCAAGCCCATCTAAGGCTTCTTTTGAGCAGTTCTCTGAAAAAATAATCAGGGCCGCGCACAGCGCAAGTACGGACAATGCTTTGAATGCTGTAGCTGTTTTTTGAACTGCCGCACTAAAGAACATAATCAATCACCGATAATATATATGATTGAATTTGCATAAAAATAAATGAGAAATTAAAATAGGAGCGATTTTTTTGCAAAAGAATAAAAACAGGGGCAATCAAAACGACGGTTACAATTCTGTGGGAATGAATATTGGCGGCGTGCCGATGATAGAAATGCTCGGAAACAGAAGAATAACACTTGAAGGTTCAACGGGGATACTTTTATATGAAAGTGAAAACATTAAGGTTAATACAAACAAGATGGTTGTTTCGTTCTGCGGCAGAGGACTTTGTGTGAGATGTATATCAAGTTCCTGTGTTGAAATAGAGGGTTTTGTAACTAAGGTTGAGTTTTTGACTTGAGGTGATAAAATGCTTGTTAAGATAATACGATTTTTCAGAGGTTATGTGGATTTTTGCGCAAAAGGAAAATTTCCCGAACGCTTTTTAAATATAACGGCAAGATATGGCGTCAATTTATGGAATGCTCATCCGATTGAAAACGGACTTGAAGCGTCTATGTACATAAGTGATTACAGAAAAATCCGAATTATTGCAAGAAAAGCAAAAATTAAGCCGAAAATTAAAGCAAAACACGGATTTCCTGTAATTGCGTTCCGATACAAACCGAGAATAGGTATTCCGATAGGCGCGGCGGCAGGAATTATATTAATGATTGTGCTTTCTAACTTTATCTGGTCTGTCAGCATAACAGGTACGGAAAACATAAGCGAAGCTCGTCTTTCAGAAGTGCTTGCAGAAAACGGAATAAAAACGGGTGCATACAAGAATAATCTTGACGTTGAAAAAATTGAGCGTGACACTACTTTGAAAATCGATGAAATAGGGTGGATGAGCGTAAACATTACCGGAAACATCGCTTCGGTTGAAATAAAAGAGAAAGCAGAAAAGCCTGAGCTTAACACAGATACTAATCCGTGCAATATAAAAGCAAAGAGCGACGGTGTAATCACAAAGATAAATGCAAAAAGCGGGACGACTAAGGTGCTGAAAGGAAGCGGAGTTGTAAAAGGTGATTTGCTCGTCAGCGGAATAACTGAAACAAAAATGAACACCATACAATATGTGCACGCAAGCGCGGAAGTGTTCGCAAACGTTATTTCTGAAAAGGAATTATCCATTCCTAAAGAGTATGAATATTATTCTTTGACGGACAACAGCGCGGACAGAGCAAAGGCGTTTTTTTTGTGGACAGAGTTTCCTTGCTCCCTGTCCTTCAACTCGTTTGAGTATTCCGCATACTCCCAGAAAAAGGAAAATCTGTTTTGCAATAATGTTGTTCTTCCAGCCGGAATAAAAACCGAAATTGAGTATGAAATTGTAAAAAACAAAATAACCCTCGATAAAAATACAGCTCAGAAAGCCTTTGAAAACAGTCTTTTGCTTTACGAGGCGTTTGAAAAGGGCAAAAGTCAAATTGTAAACAGAAAAATTAACATAAAGGATGCTAAAGACAAATTAATTTGCAAAACTGACTATGTATTTAATGAAAATATTGCCGAAAGTGTTGATTTCAGCGTGACAGAATAAATATAATATGGTAAAATTAAAACGATAAAATAAAAGAAATTCTGATTTGTAAGATTTTATATATGGCAGGAGGTTTTTTCGTGAGAATTCTTTGTATCGGAGATGTTGTAGGAAGTATCGGCTGCAATTTTCTGCGAAGCAAGCTTCCCGTGTTAAAAAAGATAAAAGGAATAGATTTTGTAATTTGCAATGGCGAAAATTCCTCGGACGGAAACGGAATTACTCCTTCATCAGCAAATTATCTGTTTGACAGCGGAGTTAACGCAATAACGCTTGGTAATCATACTTTCAGACGAAAAGAAGTTTACGAATATCTTGATGAAAATCCTTTCATTGTCCGACCTGCAAACTTTCCTGAAAAAACTACGCCGGGAACGGGAATACTAAATATTGACACAGGCAGAAAAATAATAACGGTCATAAATATTATGGGAAATATGTTTATGGATAACAACCTTAACTGTGCTTTTGAATGTGCTGATAAAATGCTGCAAAAGGCTGAAAGCAATATTATTATTGTTGACTTTCACGCAGAAACAACAAGCGAAAAGCGTGCAATGGGATTTTATCTTGACGGCAGAGCGTCAGCGGTGTTTGGTACTCATACGCACGTTCAAACATCGGACGCCCAGGTGCTCCCGAACGGTACGGGGTATATTACTGATGTCGGAATGACGGGAACCTGTCAATCTGTTCTCGGGGTAAAAAGTGAAATTATAATCGAAAAGATGAAAACAAAACTTCCTGCACGCTTTGATCTTGCAAGCGGCGACTGTAAAATGGAATGTGTTATTTTTGACATAGATGACAGATCGGGCAAATGTATTAATGCAGAGGCTCTGAGAATTGAATAAATTTTAATTTAAAAAATTCACATAACATATTAATTAATTCTCTTGCAAATTTTGCATAAAGACAGTATAATAACTTATGTATATGGAAAATTATATGTACATTAAAAAGGATGTGCTGAGATGATTAACGGAGAGATTTTAAAACAATCTATTATTTCGGGTGCAAATAACATTAGCGCTCAGAAAAGCCAGATTAATGATTTGAATATTTTTCCTGTACCGGACGGCGACACGGGAACAAATATGTCAATGACCGTAATGGCTGCGGCTCATGCGCTTGAAGATTACAGCGGAAACAATGCCGGAGAGGCTGCGGAAACTGTTGCTTCTGCAATGCTTAGAGGCGCAAGAGGAAATTCAGGCGTAATTACTTCCCTTATCTTCAGAGGATTTGCACAGGGATTAAAGGGAATGGAAGAGGTAAACGGCAAAAATATTGCTGCTGCGCTCGGAATAGGCGTTGACGCGGCATACAAGGCTGTTATGAAGCCTACTGAGGGTACAATCCTTACAGTTGCAAGAATGGCATATGAAGCAGGCGTAGAGGCGGCAAAGGAGAATTCTGAAGTATTGCCTGTATGGCAGGCAATCTGCGATAAAGCTAAGGATGCTCTTTCCATAACTCCCGAGCTTTTGCCTGTGCTGAAAAAAGCAGGTGTAGTTGACGCAGGCGGCAAAGGTCTTTGCGTTATTTTTGAAGGTATGCTCTCCGTCATTAAGGACGGAATTATGATAGAGTACAATGAGGGCACGGACGTAACAGTTGACACATTTGAAAGTGCCGCTGCCGAGTTTGATGATGATATACAATTTACTTACTGCACAGAGTTTATTGTCGGCAGAAATCAGGAAGAAGAAACCGACCCTCAGCTTCTGCGCGAGTATCTTGAAACAATAGGCGACTGTGTTGTTGTTGTAAACGACGACGAAATTATAAAGGTACACGTTCACACAGAACAGCCCGGAAATGCGCTTTCAAAAGGTCTTGAGTTCGGTCAGCTGCTCACCGTAAAGGTTGAGAATATGAAAGAACAGCATAAAAATGCTAAAAAGACTTCAAAGCGTGAAAAAGAAGTGTTCACTCCTGCTGAACCAACCGAAAAAATCGGTTTTGTAGCAGTAGCCGCCGGCGAAGGACTTAAAGCGCTGTTTAAAGACCTTGGATGTACAAATGTTGTTTCAGGCGGTCAAAGTATGAATCCGAGCACGGATGACATCTATGCCGCAGTAATGGCAACTCCTGCCGAAAATGTTCTTGTACTTCCAAACAATAAAAATATAATCCTTGCCGCAGAACAGACAATTCCTATGGTTAAGGACAGAAACGTTGTAATAGTGCCTACCAGAACAATTCCTCAGGGCATGACTGCAATGCTCAATTTTGACCCCGAAATATCTGCTGAAAGCAATGCACAGCTTATGATGGACTCCGTGCATAATGTAGGTACTGGACTTGTAACTTTTGCGGCACGCAACAGCGAGTTCGGCGGCAAGAAAATAAAAGAGGGCGACATAATCGCCCTTGAAAACGGAAAGCTTACAATTACCGAGAAAAATCCCGTAAAGGCAGTAGTAAAGCTTGCAAAAAATATGGTCAGCCGTGATACTTCGTTTATCACTCTGATTTACGGTGAGGACGTGACCGAGGAAGACGCAAACAAGGCTTACCAAGAGCTTCGTGACAAATTCGGAGCACGTACGGATATTTCGCTTGTAAAAGGCGACCAGCCGATTTATTACTTCATTTTAAGCATAGAATGATATAAACTTCATAGGGCATGATAGTTGCGTCATGCCCTATCTTTTTAATCAACAAAAGGCGGCAGATAATGGCTTCTCTTTACAAAATGCCTATCTCGAAGCTGAGCGGAATAGGCGCAAAGCGCGCGGCTTTGTTTAATAAGCTCGGAATATACAGCATTGGAAATTTGATTAACTTTTATCCGCGTACATATGAGGACTGGAATACGGTTGAAAAAATAGAAAATCTGCAATACGGCGGTATGTATTGTATAAAAGCTGTGCTTGGAACGCCGATTTCAGATGCGAGGATAAGCGGCGGACGGATTATTTCCAGAGGTACGGTCTATGATGACACAGGCTCGTTACAGATTGTGTTTTTTAATAATAAATATATCAGTTCTATGTTAAAGGGCGGACAAGAGTATTTCTTTTACGGAAGAATAACTGCGGCTTCATTTGGTTCACAAATGATAGCACCTACTTTTTCGCTTGCAAGCGAGGGAATAAGAATCCATCCCGTTTACAAACAGACCGCAGGGCTTGTCAGCAAAACTATTTCTAATTCAGTAAAGCAGGCCCTTGCTCTGCTTCCAAAGAGCATTAACGACCCATTGCCCGAACAGGTCAGAAACAGCTTTGGTCTGTGCGGATTAAAACAGGCTCTTAATGACATTCATTTTCCCAAAAATGAAGAGTGTTTGGAAACAGCTCGCAAAAGACTTGTTACGGAAGAGCTTGTTGTGCTTAATCTCGGTATGAGAGGATTAAAGGAGCATAGCAGAGGCGAAAGCGGAATAAAAATTAAAAAGGATTATTCTTCGGAATTTGAAGGCTTTTTGCCTTTTGCTCTTACAAATGCTCAAAAAAATGCAGTTTCAGACTGCATAAAAGATATGCTTACAAAAAAATCACCTATGAACAGGCTTGTTCAAGGCGATGTGGGTTCGGGAAAAACCGCAGTTGCCGCGTCAATCTGCTACACTGTTGTGAAAAACGGATTTCAGGCGGCTTTTATGGCTCCTACTGAAATCCTTGCCCGCCAGCATTACGATACCTTTTGCAAATTACTAAGCGGCACTGATATAAACATAGGCTTGCTTACCGGTTCGCTGAAAGAGTCTGAAAAAAAGATAGTCAGACAGGAACTTTCAGAGGGAAAAATCAACCTTATTGTCGGCACTCATGCACTTATAACCGATAAGACCGAGTTTTATAATCTCGGTCTTGCCGTAACCGACGAACAGCATCGCTTTGGCGTTGCTCAGCGTGCAAAACTGCTCGGAAAGGGAGAAAATCCGCATCTTCTTGTAATGAGCGCCACACCTATTCCGAGGACGCTTGGCCTTATCATTTTCGGCGATCTTGATATTTCGGTAATAGATGAGCTTCCGCCGTCGAGAAAACCTGTAAAAACCGTTTTGATGAAAGCGGCACAGCGTAAAAAAATATATGATTTTATAAAAAGTGAGATAAAGTCAGGCAGACAGGCATATATAGTTTGTCCGCTTGTGGAGGAAAGCGAGCTCGACGACGCGGCGTCAGCAGAGGAATACGCCGCAGAGCTGATGCTGAAAGAATTTTCAGATATTCCGGTGGGAATTGTTCACGGCAAAATGAAGTCTGACGAAAAGGAAGCCGTTATGCAGAAGTTTGTATCGGGCGAGTATTCTCTGCTTGTTGCAACTACTGTAATTGAGGTCGGCGTAGATGTTTCCAATGCCTCGGTTATGGTAATAGAAAATGCCGAGCGTTTCGGACTTTCTCAGCTTCATCAGCTGCGAGGAAGAGTCGGCAGGGGAGAGTTTCAGTCATACTGCATAATGGTGAGCGATAACGGAAACCTTGATACAAAAGCAAGGCTTGAAGTTATGTGTATGACAAACGACGGATTTAAAATAGCCGATGAGGATTTGAAAATGCGCGGACCGGGCGATTTTTTTGGAGAACGCCAGCATGGGCTGCCGCAAATGGCTATTGCTGATTTTGCCGATACAAAAAGCCTTGAGCTTTCACAGAAAATTGCAGACTATATTTTGTTTGCGTATAAGGATATCCGCAACGAAGAACTCAGATTTTTAAAGGCTGAAATTGACAGGCTTTTTGAGCGGGGCGGACAAAATTCATTGAACTGATATTGCTAAGACAGGGGAGATAATCAGGTTATGAAGAAGAAATCTTTAACAGTAATTTCTTTAATTTTTGTATTTTGTATTATTATTACATCATCAGTTATTTCAACAGGTGCGATTTCGTATCCGAATGACGTAAAAACACAGTCTGATTCCATTTTGCTTGTTAATATGGATTCGGGACAAACGGTTTTCGAAAAAGATGCTGACTCAAAACGCTATCCTGCGTCTACAACAAAGATAATGACATACATAATTGCAGTTGAAAATATAGATGACCTCGAAAACACCAGAATCCCAATCAAAGAAAAAGTGCTTAATGTTTTGAAAGACACGGGAAGCTCTTTGGCTAACGTCGAAGAGCATGTCGGCGAAACAATGAGCGTAATTGATTTGCTGTACAGTATGATGGTGCCGTCAGGCAATGACGCCGCAGTTGTGCTTGCAGATTATGTGGGAAACGGAAGCATTGATAATTTTGTCAAGCTTATGAATGACAAGGCAAAGGAGCTTGGCTGTAAGAACACTCATTTTGAAAATCCCGACGGACTTCACAATGACAATCACTATACGACGGCCCGTGACCTTTACATAATCACGAAATATGCGCTCACGCTTCCGAAATTTGCGGAAATCACAAATACAAACACATATTACTGTGAGGGAGAAGAATATCCTCTTATCACAACCAACTATCTTATTGACCCAAACAGAGGCGGAGATTATTATTATATGTATGCCAAGGGAATAAAGACAGGTACTACCGACCAGGCAGGAAGATGTCTTGTTACAACGGCAACGGCAGACGGATACTCCTATATGGCTGTGCTTCTGCACGCTCCGTATGAGGAGGGAAAATCTGAGGAATACGGTACAATGACCGACGCCGCAGATTTGTTCAGATGGGCGCTGACAAGTCTTGAGCTTAGCACTGTGGCAACTGCCTCAACTCCTGTATGTGAAGAAAAAGTAAATCTTGCGTGGGGAAAAGAGTCGGTACAGCTTGTGCCCGAAAAAAATCTGAGCGCGATAGTTCCCAAGGACATTGAAAAGAAAAATATTATAGTTGAAACCGATGTTCCCGAAAGCGTTGACGCGCCTCTTGAGCTTAATGAAAAAGTCGGTACGGCAACAATATATTATAAGGACAACAATGGCGGAGAAAAGCAGGAAATAACAAAGGTAAATCTTGTTTCAAGCGAGAAAATAGAAATGAGCGGATTCTTGTTTGTGCTTAATGTAATTTCAACCGTATTTCAGTCATACTGGTTCTTAGTTGTAATCGGAATAATTGTTATTATACTTATCTGTTATTTCATTTCTTCAAAAATCAACAGAAAACGCAGAAAGAAGAACAGAAGAGTTAAAAATTACCGTAACCTGTAATTATAAATATGTAATAATTTTCACAAAATATTATTTATTTATGTGCTTGAAATTTCACAATTTTGTGTTATAATTATTTTGTAGAATAATGCGGAGGGGTGTAAAACAAATGAAATGTCCATATTGCGGATATGAAGAAAGCAAGGTTATTGATTCACGCTCGGCTGACGACGGAGAAAGAATACGCAGAAGACGTGAATGTCTGAAATGCGGAAGGCGCTTTACAACCCACGAGGTAATTGAAACCGTGCCGATAATTGTGGTCAAGCGAGACAAGTCGAGAGAAGTTTTTGACAGAAATAAGCTTACTGCTGGTATTTTAAGAGCCTGCGAAAAGCGCCCTGTTTCAATTCAGCAGATTGAAACAATGGTTGATGACATTGAAGCAAAACTCCAGAGCAGTCTTGACAGGGAAATTACTTCAATGAAAATCGGTGAACTTGCTATGGAACAGCTTAAAACCATTGATGAAGTTTCTTACGTCCGCTTTGCGTCGGTTTACCGCCAGTTTAAGGACATAAACACATTTATGGATGAACTTAATAAGCTGTTGACCGAGAAAAAGTAGGTTTTTAATTATAATTAAAAATTATTTAAACACCGATTTAATCATAATTGATTTCATATCGGTGTTTTGTCTTAAATTATTAATTATTTATGGCTTTATTTATTATAGGGTATTATAGTTTTTTTCCTTAAAGAGGGTCAAGCGAATTCCTTATACAAGTTTTTATTGATAAAATAAATTTTGGAGGAGATCTTAATGGGCGAAAGCTTAAATGTATTAATGATTAACGGAAGCCCGCGGATAAAAGGCAACACTGCTATTGCGCTGAAAGAGATGGAAAAAATCTTTTCAGAAAACGGCATAGCAGCTGAAACAGTACAAGTCGGAAATAAGGATATACGAGGTTGTATAGCCTGCGGTTCCTGCTTTGAAAAGGGCAAATGCGTATTTGATGATATTGTAAATGAGCTGGCACCTAAATTTGAAAAGGCGGATGGTCTTGTAGTTGCAAGTCCCGTATATTATGCTTCGGCGAACGCGACATTAATCGCCTGTCTGGACAGACTTTTTTACAGCACTCATTTTGATAAGACAATGAAGGTGGGCGCAAGCGTTGTCTGTGCAAGGCGAGGCGGATGCTCGGCAACCTTTGACGAGCTGAACAAATATTTTACGATTGCCAATATGCCGATTGCTTCCAGTCAGTATTGGAACAGTATTCACGGCAGAGAAAAAGGTCAGGCAGAGTATGACGAAGAAGGACTTCAAACTATGAGAGTCTTGGCGAGAAATATGTCATTTTTGATAAAGAGTATCGCACTTGGCAAAGAAAAGTTCGGACTGCCTGAAAAAGAAGAATGGACCCCGACGCACTTTATCAGATAATAATATAAAATGCCGACCAAATTAATATTTTGGTCGGCATTTGTCTTATATTATTTTATAAGTTGCATCCGCATTCGTCACATTCAGGAACTTTTCCTACGAATGGTTCGGGGTCAATTCCCTTTCTTTTGTAATAATCTGAAATTGCGGCTTTAATTGCCTGTTCTGCAAGAACCGAACAGTGAACCTTTACGGGCGGAAGTCCGTCAAGTGCCTCCATAACGGCTTTGTTTGTAAGTTTTAGAGCATCATTAATCGATTTGCCTTTTATCATCTCTGTAGCCATACTGCTTGTTGCAATAGCAGCACCGCAGCCAAAGGTTTTGAACTTAACGTCGGTAATAATGTCGTTCTCAACCTGAATGTACATTTTCATAATATCGCCGCACTTTGAGTTGCCAACCTCGCCGATACCGTCAGCGTTTTCAATTTCTCCGACATTGCGCGGATTTGCAAAATGGTCCATAACCTTTTCTGAATATGCCATTATATCTTAACCTCCTGTATTTAATATATATGATCAATTATTATGATTAAGAGATCTGTGCTGCTTCCTCTTTTTTGATTTTTTCCCACAGAGGAGACATAGCTCTTAAATAATTAACAATTTCGGGAACTTTTTCGAGAATATAGTCAATATCTTCTTCGGTGTTTTCGTCCGAGAACGAAAGACGCATACTGCCGTGTGCAATTTCGTGCGGAAGTCCGATTGCAAGAAGAACGTGGCTCGGGTCAAGACTGCCTGATGTGCAAGCCGAACCTGAAGAAGCGGAAATACCGTTTAAATCAAGTTTCAGCAGCAGACTTTCTCCCTCGATTCCCTCAAAGCACATATTTACATTTCCCGGCAGGCGGTGAACACGGTCGCCGTTGATTCGTGAGCGTTCAATTTTAAGCAGACCGTCAATAAGTCTGTCGCGCATTTTTATAAGCTTTGCGTTTCTTTCTTCCATAGTATCCAGCGAAAGCTGTAATGCTGCGTCAAGTCCTACAACTCCTGCAACATTTTCTGTGCCTGCGCGTCTGTTTCTCTCCTGTGCTCCGCCGTCAATAAGGTTGTCTATCTTAACGCCTCTTCTGACATAAAGCAAGCCGCAGCCCTTAGGTCCGTGTATTTTATGCGCAGTCATGGAAAGTAAATCTATATTTTGCTCTGTAACGTCGATTTTAATATATCCTGCTGCCTGAACAGCGTCCGTATGGAACAAAACGCCGTGCTTTTTGCAGATTGCTCCGATTTCTGCAATAGGCTGAACAGTACCTATTTCATTGTTTGCATACATAATCGAAACAATCGCAGTATCTTCGCGGATTGCATTTTCAACATCTTCAGGATGAACTATACCGTTTTCGTATACATCAAGGTATGTTACCTCAAAGCCCTCTTTTTCAAGAGCCTGACAGGTGTGAAGGATTGCATGATGCTCAAATTTCGATGTAATTATATGTTTTTTCCCCTTTGATTTAAGAGCATGGCATACACCCTTTAACGCCCAGTTGTCGGATTCGCTGCCACCTGAAGTAAAGAATATTTCACTTGGAAATTTTGCGCCGAGGTTTTTTGCGATATTTTCTCTTGCTTTTTCAAGAGCCTCTTTTGCTTTGCCGCCGATTCTGTAAAGACTTGAAGGATTTCCGTAAATCTCGGTAAAATACGGCATCATTTTTTCAAGCACAACTGGAGCGATTGCTGTTGTAGCCGAATTGTCGGCGTAAATACTTCTCATATATATCACCTTCGTAAAAACTTATGCATACTGCTGAGCTGCCGCTACAGCAAGTCGGTCGCACCGCTCATTTTCAGGATGTCCGGCATGACCTTTAACCCATATTACATCAACTTCGTGGATGTCGCACAATTCAAGCAGCCGTTCCCAAAGCTCAGGATTCAGGGCAGGCTCTTTTTTGTTGCGCATCCAGTTGTTTGCTTTCCATTTTTTAGCCCACCCGAGCTTCAATGCATTGCAAACATACTGAGAATCACTGTACAGCGTGACGTGACACGGCTCTTTTAACACAGCCAGAGCGTTGATTACAGCAGAAAGCTCCATTCGATTATTTGTTGTATCAGCTTCGCCGCCCGACAGCTCTTTTTCATGTTTATTGTAACGTAAAATCGCACCCCAGCCTCCGGGTCCGGGATTGCCGCTGCAAGCGCCGTCGGTAAAAATTTCAACCTGTTTCAATAATATTCTCCTTATATGATGTTCGGATAATATTATAATACTCTCAAACGACAATTGCAACCATTATTTAATCATTATTTTTCCAAAAACGGAACATAATATTAATGTGAAGCCACATAAAATTAAAGAATTAAAAATTTTGCTGTCGGATTAGTGAAATTTTGATATTTTATAAATAATGACATTTTAATTCTTTTATCTTATTGACACATTGCTTATATCTGGGTTAAAATAATATGAATATATATGATTGAGTTTCATATACTTAATAATTTTTTGAATATATATCCGTAATGATGCATGCGGATTATAATATATAAGCCTTGCGTATTCTCTGAATATGGTCGCTAAATATTCATGTCAAATGACAAAAGAGGGTGCGTAAAGGCTTAGTTAGAAACTGAAAAGTATTGACGACTTTTGGTTTCAACTATTGAATAATTTTATTTATTATCTGAATTTTAAAGAAACACGGAGGTAAATTTGTGAGTACAGAAAACAAAAAAGAAAATTATAATATAAAGCAAAACAGGTACTCAAAGGGTAAAAGTAATAATTCAAAACAGTTTACAAAGGGTTCTTATTCATCCGTAAGAGCTGCTGCTTTTAAGAACGCTGACAATCCGCAAAACACACTTAAAGATAAAAAAAGTTATCGTAAAAAACCGGATTACAGAAACAATATTAAAAAAAATGTTCAGAAGCCATCAGTTAAAATTGCATTTTTGGGCGGTCTAAATGAAATCGGAAAGAATATAACGCTTGTTGAATGTGAGAATGATATAGTTATTATTGACTGTGGTATGGCTTTCCCTGACGGAGATATGCTTGGCGTTGACCTTGTTATTCCCGATTTTTCCTATGTAGAGCAGAATTACGAAAGAGTAAAGGGAATTATTCTTACTCACGGTCATGAGGATCACATAGGCGGACTGCCGTTTTTGCTTTCAAAAGTAAATGTTCCAATTTACGGTACGCCGCTTACTCTCGGACTTGTGGGAAACAAGCTCAGGGAGCACAGCCTTTTTAACAGAAGTCAGCTTAATGAGGTACATTCAGGCGATACAGTTAAGCTTGGCTGTATGAGCATACAGTTTATACATGTAAATCACTCAATTCCCGATGCCGTTGCCTTTGCGATTCATACTCCTGCAGGTACGATTGTACACACAGGCGACTTTAAAATCGACTGTACGCCGATTAGAGGCGAAATGATAGATTTATCAAGCTTTGCAAGAATAGGCGGCGAGGGCGTTCTTGCGCTTCTTGCGGAAAGCACCAACGCCGAACGTCCGGGATACACTCCCACTGAGCGAAAGGTTTCGGAAAGCCTTGATAATCTTTTCAGAAGAGCAGAGCACTACAGAATTATAATTGCAACCTTTGCTTCAAATGTAAACAGGGTTCAGCAGATTATCAACTGTGCAGAAAAATACGGAAGAAAGGTTGCTTTTTCGGGCAGAAGTATGGTCAACTATATGGAAGTTGCCAAAAAGCTCGGATACCTCACAATTCCCGAAAATATACTTATTGATCTTGATATGCTCGACAAATATATGCCGGAGCAGATCGTTCTTGTAACTACGGGAAGTCAGGGAGAGCCGATGAGTGCGCTCTCTCGTATGGCATATTCCGACCATCGCAAGGTTATGGTAGGCGAGGGAGATTTTATAATTATCTCTGCAAATCCTATTCCCGGCAATGAAAAAACAGTTGGCAACGTAGTAGATGAGCTTCTTAAAAGAGGATGTAAGGTTATATATGAGTCGATGTATGATGTTCACGTTTCAGGTCATGCCTGTCAGGAAGAACTTAAAATTTTACACAGACTTGTAAAGCCGAAATATTTTATCCCTGTTCACGGCGAGCAGAAACATCTTAGAAAACATGCTGACCTTGCCGAGTATCTTGGAATGGAAAGAAAAAATATATTTATTGGCGATGTAGGCAGTGTTGTCGAAATCAATGAAAATTATATAAAAGAGCTTGCTCCCGTACAGGCAGGAAAGGTATTTGTTGACGGACTCGGCGTAGGAGATGTGGGAAGCATCGTTCTTCGCGACCGAAAGCATCTCGGTCAGGACGGACTCATAATAATAGTAGCTTCACTCGATGTATATGACGGTCATGTAATAAGCGGTCCCGACATAGTATCAAGAGGATTTGTATATGTCAGGGAAAGCGAGGGGCTTCTTGAAGATGTAAAGAAGCTTGCGCTTTCAATTCTTGAGGAATGTGCGGAAGATAACGTACACGAGTGGGGTTTAATTAAAAACCGCATAAAAGATGACGTGTCTAAGCTGATTTCTCAGCGTACACGCCGTACACCTATGATACTTCCGATTTTGCAGGAGGTATAATACTGCTCACTGATTAAGTATATTATACGTATGAAACATTCCCGCCCCCTTATATTTGTGAGCAGTTCAGATTTAACAGAGGTTGAATATGAGAAAAAAACATTGGACTCTTACACCATGGTTTATAATATTTGCGTCATTAATGCTGCTTATGACCATGGCTTCATACAGTTATAATCAGGTGCTTTGTTATATTGAGCTTGGTATTTCCGTTGCGGCATTTACAGTTGTTTTTGTATTATCGCTTAGGTTTCGCAGTTACATCAGCAGAACAGTAAAAAGCGCTGCCGAGAGAATCAAGGGAATAAACCCCGATCATCTTGAAAAATATAAATATCCCGTTGCCGTTTCAGGCTCAAAGGGAGATATTTTGTGGTGCAATGCTCGTTTCAGAAAGACATTGTGCGGTGGAAAAAGTCCCGAAGGCGAGAATATAGGCGCTTATCTTTCGGGACTCGATATTGATGAAATTAAAGACGGAGACGGTACAGATGTTGCTGTTGACGGAAAAGAATTCACTGTTTTCTGTATGACGGCAGGCGACGGTGTGATCTGCAGTTTTATTGAAAACACATACTATAAGGCTATGGTGCGTGAATATCAGGCGACGCGTCCCTGTGTGGCAATCATAACCTTTGACAATGCTGAGGATTTTCTAAATGACTTAGATGAGGTTTATTCCGAGGTTGCGCTTACGATTGAAACAACTTTGCAAAAGTGGGCGTCAGAGTATAACGCGCTCTATAAAAAAATCGGTACAGACCGATATATGATTATTTTCAGGGAATCTGACGCAGAAAAAATGATTGAATCAAAATTCCCTGTTTTGCGCGAAATACGCTCAATCAATATGAATCAGCATATTGCAACCATATCCGTAGGAATGTGCAGAGGAGCAAAGTCTGTAAAGGAAAGCGAAGCTAATGCGCGCAAGGCGCTTGAAATGGCTCTTGGCAGAGGCGGAGACCAGGTAGCCGTCATAAAAGATAACAGCTATGAGTTTTTTGGCGGAAAAGCGGCTGCGGCCGAAAAGGCAAGCAAAGTACGTATGCGCGTTATTGCCAATGCAATCAGCCGAGCTGTTGCCGACTGCGACAAAATTTTTATTATGGGACACAGATTTTCCGATCTTGACTGTGCAGGCTCTGCAATTGGACTTCAGTGTATAATGGAGAAATCATTTAAGCGTTACAGCAAGGTTGTTATTGATAAATCTACTTCAATGGCAAAGCAGCTTCTTACTTACGTTGATAATAAATTAGAAAGCGATATATTCATTACTCCCGAAGAAGCGCTGAGAGGCTTGACTCCAAGAACTCTGCTTATAATTGTTGATACTCATTTAAAAAATTCTCTTGAAAGTCCTGAGCTTTATGATAAATGCAAACGTATTATTGTAATTGACCATCACCGAAAGGCGGTAAATTACATCGATAATGCGCTGGTGTTCTGTCACGAGCCGTCAGCATCGTCAACAGCTGAAATGTGCTGTGAAATTATCGGATATATGGATGACAAGCCGCTTGGTTATATTCAGGCTGACGCGCTTTTGTCGGGAATAATGCTTGACACCAAGAACTTTGTTCTGAAAACAGGTGTGCGTACATTTGAAGCGGCGGCTTATCTCAGAAAAAAAGGCGCAAATACTCTTACGGTAAAGGAAATGTTTTCGGACAGTATTGATACATATCGTGAAAAGGTCGATATTGTATGCCGTGCACACATATACAGGGAATGTGCGGTATCAATATCAGAGAGTACAGCGGATGACATCAGGCTTGCGGCGGCACAGGCTGCTGATGAAATGCTTACGTTGCAGGGCGTGGACGCGTCATTTGTTATTTTTGAAGATAATGAGAAAATGAATATTTCCGCACGAAGCTACGGAAAAATCAATGTTCAGATAATTATGGAAAAGCTCGGCGGCGGCGGTCACCAGACCATGGCGGCTGCTCAGCTTGAAAATACAACAAAAGAGCTTGCGCATCAGCAGCTTTTGTCTGTAATAGACAGTGTACTTGATGATGCAAGCAATTCATAGAAAGGATGATTTTTGGTGAAGGTAATTTTATTGCAGGATGTGAAATCTCTCGGCAAAAAAGGTGAGCTCGTAGAAGCCTCTGACGGTTATGCACGCAATTTTCTGCTTCCGAGAAAGCTGGCAAAAGAAGCCAATGCACAGGCAATGAACGAATACAAAAATGCAGAAAACTCAAAGAACTATAAAATAGCAACTCAAAAGGCTCAGGCCGAGCGTGAAAAGAAAGTGCTTGAGGGAAAAGTCTTTAAAATGACTGCAAAGGCAGGTCAGGGAGGACGTCTTTTCGGAAGCATTACGGCTAAACAGATTGCCGAAGAGATTAAAAAACAGTACAATATTATTGTTGATAAGCGCAAGGTCGTACTTGAGCGCGACATAAAGGAATTTGGTACATACAGCGCAGAAGTAAAGCTCTATTCAGGTATTTCGGCAAAAGTTGATGTACAGGTTTCGGAAGAATAGAATTTTACATTATAATACAGGTAATAAACAGGTAGTAAAATGGAAGAATCAGTAATAAAAGGAAGTAAAACTGAAGAATTAATGTTAACAGACAGTTATGACGGTATGAATATGCCATACAGTCCTGAGGCAGAACAGGCTGTTTTGGGTGCAATAATACTTGACAGCTCTGTTTTCGACAAAGTGGTTGACTATATAAAATCCTCCGATTACTTCTATATTGTAATGCATAAGTTGATTTTTGCACAAATGCAGGAAATGATTAATTTCGGAGCGGCAATTGACTTTGTAACACTGCTTGAAAAACTAAAACAAAATAAGGCTTTTGACGAGACTACCGGCAAGACTTATCTTATGGACCTTGTCAATAACTGTCCGTCAATTTCGAATGCAGAAGCATATGCAAAGGTTATTGCAGATAAGTATAATATCCGCAGGCTTATAACCGCTTCACGTGAAATTATCGATGACTCGTCATTAGGACATGATGATCCTGCGGTGCTTATAGATTCAGCCGAACAGAAAATTTTCGATATCCGCAAGGGCAATGAAAGGTCGGGACTTGAACGAATCAATTCGGTCATTTTGCAGACATTTGACCGTCTTGACGCGCTCAACAGTGAAACTGACGAGGGACTTAAACCTATTCCTACGGGAGTTGGCGACCTTGACAGAATGATAACGGGTCTAAACAGAAGCGACCTCATTTTGCTTGCGGCACGTCCGGGTATGGGTAAGACGAGTTTTGCTCTCAATATTGCACGCAATGCCGCATGCAAATCGAAAAAAACTGTTGCCTTTTTCTCACTTGAAATGTCTAAGGAGCAGATAGCCAGCCGTTTGCTTTCCACAGAAGCATTGATCAGCGGCACAAAGCTCCGTACAGGAAAACTTAGTGAAGAAGAATGGAGCAGATTGATTCCCGCAAGTGATGTTTTAAGCAAAACCGAGCTTTATATTGACGACACTCCAGGCATTACAATATCTGAAATAAAATCGCGTTTACGCAGACTTAAAAATATTGACCTCGTAATTATCGACTATTTACAACTTATGGCAAGCGGCAGACGAATTGAAAACCGAGTTCAGGAAATTTCTGAAATTACAAGAAATCTGAAAATTCTTGCAAAAGAAATGAATGTTCCAGTAATAACTCTTTCACAGTTGTCGCGTGCGTCGGAACAGCGTACCGACCACCGTCCTCAGCTTTCGGATTTGCGTGATTCGGGTTCAATTGAGCAGGATGCAGATATAGTTCTGTTCCTTTACAGAGAAGGCTACTACAGTGAAAAAAACGCTGAACAGACTGCTCCGACTGCGGATATGAATTCGGGCGAATGCATAGTTGCCAAAAACCGTCACGGCGAGACCAGTTCGGTAAAACTCCATTGGCAGGGCGAGTTTATGCGATTTACGGGTACGGAGGCAAGGGATGAATAGCCTTGTTGTCAATACCATAAACAAGTACGAAATGCTTCAATCAGGTGACAGAGTTATTGTCGCCTTGTCGGGCGGGGCTGACTCGGTAACTTTGCTTGATGTACTTAATTCATTAAAAGAACAATACAATCTTAAAATTTTTGCAGCGCATATAAACCACAATCTTCGGGGAAATGAATCGAAGCGTGACGAGGATTTTTGTAAAATTCTTTGTAAGAAATATAACACAGAACTGTTTATAAAATCAGAAAATGTAAGACTTTTGGCACGTCAGAAAAAAATCAGTGAGGAGCTGTGCGGCAGACAGATAAGATACAGCTTTTTTGAAGAGCTTTCAAACAGGCTCGGCGCAAAAATCGCAACTGCTCATACTGCCTCCGATAATGCCGAAACTCTGCTGTTTAACATTGTACGCGGAACATCGGTTACAGGCACGGGCGCGATTCCTCCTAAAAGAGGAAATATAATCAGACCGCTGATTGAGCTTACAAGAAATCAGATTGAACAGTATTGTAATGACCGTAATCTTGAATACGTTACCGACAGTACAAATCTTTCAGACGATTATACACGCAATAATATCAGGCACAACATCATTCCTGTGCTCCTTGCTATAAATCCTAAGTTTGAGCTTTCTGCTCTGCACCTTAGCGAAAATGCAAGAGAAATAACGAATTATCTGAATTCTCAGTCGTCGTCTGCGATTGATAAATGCCGAACTCAGTTTGGATACGACTGCAAAAAACTGCTTTTAAACGATACGGCAGTCATTAAAAATGCCGTAGTTTTGCTGTGCAGAAGGTATGCTGAGATTACTCCCGAAAATAAGCAAATTGAGATGATTGTTGATATTATAAAAAACGGCGGTAAGGTGTGCCTTTCAAAGGATTTTACCGCAGTTTCAAAACAGGGAATTTTAAGAATTGTCCGTACTCAGTCGGTTGGCGAATTTGAAGAGATAATTTTAAAAGAAGGACTTTCTTTTGATTTTGCGGGAAAGACGTACAGTGTAAATAATAATTCCAATAACGAAAATAAAAATCAAATAAACATTGATTTGCTTAATAGCAATGCGGTTTTCAGAACACGCAGAAGCGGTGATAAATTTACTTATACTAAAAGGAAAATTACAAAACCTCTGCGCAAGGTGATGAACGAGATGAAAATTCCGTCCGAGCAAAGGGATAAAATTCTTGTTCTCGCATCAGGCTGTGAAATATTGTGGTGCGAAAGTATCGGAGCGTCCGTTCAGGGGCAGGCGTGTAAATCCGATAGGTCGCTTGAAATTTCGGTTGAATATAAAAATGAGGAAGATAATGCATAAAGACATTAAAAGTGTACTATTTTCAAAAAAAGAAATTGAAAGTATTGTGAACTCACTTGCAAAACAGATTGAAAAAGATTATAATGGCAGAGAATTTATTATGCTCGGATTGCTTAAGGGCAGTACGGTTTTTATGGCAGATTTAATGAAGCGTATTCATCTTGATTTTGCTATTGACTTTATGGTAGCTTCAAGCTACGGAAGTGAAACCGAAACCTCAGGCATAGTAAAAATAAAAAAGGATATTTCGGATTCAGTGTTCGGAAAGGATATACTTATTGTTGAGGATATAATTGACAGCGGAGTTACGCTTGACTTTATCGTTAAGCATCTTAAAGCTAAAAATGCACGGTCAGTAAAGATATGCACGCTTTTTGACAAGCCCCACAGACGTCTTACAGATATAAAACCTGATTATTCGGGAAGGACGGTTCCTGACATTTTTATTGTAGGATACGGGCTTGATTACAATGAAAAATACAGAAATCTTCCGTATGTGGGGATACTCAAAGATGAAGCGATTAATCAAATCTCCATATAAACGGTAATTTTTTACATTCGGTTTATTTCTGATTTACATAAATTTAAGAGTATCATTAATAATATAAAGAGGAGTGACACGCATTGGATAATAAGAAAAAGGTTCGCAATCTGCTTCTTTATTTGGGAATTCCCATACTGATAGTTTTGGCTGTTGCTATGCTTTTGAGCTCACGGCAGACAGAAGCTCCAAAAACATCAGAGCTGGAACAGTATTTTGTACAGGATATGGTTGACAGCTATACAATCAACTACGGCACAGGTGTAATTGAAATTACGCTTAAAGAGGGCGAGAGTCCCATAGTCAATTCAGATGACGAAAGTTCAACCACTGTTCCTGCTGCAACGACGGCTACGCAGCCATCAAGCGGAAATAATAAAAACAAAAAACCTCAAAAGGCTGTCGTAAAGGGTCAGCTTGCCGATATACAAAGATTTCTTGATGATGTCAGACCTTATCAGGCGTCAGCAGATGAGGCTATAACATATGACCTTGTAAGAGCAAGTGATAATTCACTTTTCTTTGAGCTTGTACCTACAATTCTTCTGACTGTAATATTCATAGGCGCATGGATATTCATTATGAAGAAAATGGGCGGAGGCGGTCTTGGCGGAAAGGAAATGAATTTCGGCAAGGCTAAAATCAAAAATACAAATGATGAAAAACGCAAAACAACATTTGATGATGTAGCAGGTGCAGACGAGGAAAAAGAAGAACTTGCAGAAGTTGTTGAATTCCTCAAGGCGCCTGAAAAATATAATAAGCTCGGAGCAAGAATTCCAAAGGGAGTTTTGCTTGTAGGACCTCCCGGAACAGGTAAAACACTTCTTGCAAGAGCTGTTGCCGGTGAAGCAGGCGTACCGTTCTTCTCAATTTCCGGTTCTGACTTTGTAGAAATGTTTGTCGGCGTAGGTGCGTCGCGTGTACGTGACTTGTTTGACCAGGCAAAGAAAAATTCGCCTTGTATTATATTTATTGATGAAATCGATGCAGTAGGACGTCAGAGAGGTGCAGGTCTTGGCGGCGGCAACGATGAACGCGAACAAACGCTTAACCAGCTCCTTGTTGAAATGGATGGTTTCGGCGCTAACGAGGGTGTAATTCTCATTGCCGCAACTAACAGACCCGACGTTTTAGACCCTGCTCTTATGCGTCCCGGAAGATTTGACCGCCAGGTGATCGTTAGCTATCCCGATGTAAACGGACGTGAGGCTATACTTAAGGTTCACGCGCGCAAAAAGCCGCTTGCACCTGATGTTAAGCTAAAGACAATTGCAAAAACAACAGCAGGATTTACAGGCGCTGACCTTGAAAATCTTCTTAACGAAGCCGCTCTACTTGCCGCAAGAAAGAACAAAAAGGCAATAACAATGAGCGAGATCGAAGAAGCTACAATCAAGGTTGTGGTAGGTGCCGAAAAGAAAACTAAGGTAATGAGCGACAAGGAAAAGAAGCTGACTGCTTATCATGAAGCAGGACACGCAATCCTTTTTGACAAGCTTGAAACTCAGGACCCTGTTCACGAAATTTCGATCATTCCGCGCGGTATGGCAGGCGGTTACACAATGCCTCTGCCGAGTGAGGATAAGTCTTATAATTCACGAAGTGAAATGATTGAGGACATTGTAGTTTGTCTCGGCGGACGTGTTGCAGAGGCGCTTATTCTGGACGATATATCTACGGGTGCGTCAAATGATATTGAAAAGGCGACTAAAACAGCCCGTGCAATGGTTACCAAGTACGGTATGACCAAGGAACTCGGATGTATCTGTTACGGCTCTGATAACGGAGCTGTATTCCTCGGACGCGATATGGGCCGTACTCAGGATTATTCAGAAGCAACCGCCGCTAAAATTGATGAGCTTGTACTCGCAATCGTCAACGACGCTTATGAAAAGGCAGAGAAAATTCTCAGCGAAAACATTGATAAGCTCCACGAGATTGCCGCTTACCTTATCAAGCACGAAAAAATGGGCAGCGAGGACTTTGAAGCAGTAATGAGCGGAACTTATGTTGAGCCTGAAGAGGTTGAAGATTCTGAAGATGACATTGAATATGATGAGTTAAATCAGGACAATGTAATTTCAGAAGATGATACCGACGGCAATTCATCTGATAGCAATAAGTAAAACCACACAAAACAATAAATCTTTTCATAGCCTCCTTTAGGGAGGCTATGTGAATTTTTGCAATATATCCTTAAAATTAAATATTGTTATACTTGAATTATAGTTTACATATGTAAAAGTTGATTGCAGTTCTCTGAGGGGAGGATAATATATGGCACAGGATAAAATTATAGTACGCGGAGCAAAAGAACATAACCTAAAAAATATTGATGTTGAAATTCCACGCAACAAACTTATTGTTATAACGGGACTTTCGGGTTCTGGGAAAAGCTCGCTTGCGTTTGATACAATATATGCCGAGGGACAGCGCAGATACGTGGAAAGTCTTTCTTCATACGCGCGAATGTTTCTGGGACAGATGGACAAGCCGAATGTAGAGAGCATTGAAGGCTTGTCGCCTGCAATTTCAATCGACCAGAAAACTACGTCAAAAAATCCACGCTCAACGGTGGGTACGGTAACAGAGATTTATGACTATCTGCGCCTGCTCTATGCAAGAATCGGCATACCGCACTGTACTGTCTGCGGTCGGGAAATACGCCAACAGACGGTTGACCAGATTGTCGATAAAATAATGACCTATGACGAGGGTACGAAAATTCAGATTCTTTCACCTGTTGTAAGAGGCAGAAAGGGAGAACACGCAAAAGTTCTTGACAGTGCGAGAAAGTCGGGATTTGTGCGCGTCAGAGCAGACGGAATTATTTATGATTTGTCAGAAAAAATTCCGTTAGAAAAAAATAAAAAGCATAATATTGAAATAATTGTTGACCGACTTGTAATTAAGCCTGAAATTATTTCGCGTCTGTCTGACAGTATTGAAACCGCCTCAAAGCTTGGAAACGGACTTATTATGGTAAACTTTATCGGCAATGAGGGCGGAGAAGATGTTACATTCTCTTTAAAATATGCCTGTCCGGAACACGGTGTGAGTATAGATGATTTATCACCGCGTATGTTTTCGTTCAACAATCCCTTTGGTGCATGCCCGAAATGTACGGGATTGGGAGTATTTTTAAAAATTGATGAAACAAAAATTATTCCCGATAGGAATAAAAGTATAAGGGAAGGCGGAATAAAGGGAAGCGGCTGGGCAATGGAAGGCAGTTCAATTGCAGCAATGTACTTTGAGGCGCTTTCAAGAAAATATAATTTCTCGCTGTCTGAACCAATTAAAAATATACCCGACGATATAATAGACAAAATCCTCTACGGTACAGGAGATGAACTTCTGACAATTCACCGCAAATCTGTTTACGGAAGCGGAAGCTATGAACAGACGTTTGAGGGAATAATCACAAATCTTGAACGTAGATATAAAGAAACAAGCAGCAATTGGATAAAAGACGAAATTCGCTCATATATGGCGGAGATCCCTTGTGATGAGTGCCACGGGGACAGACTTTCGGCAGAAAGTCTTGCGGTCACCGTAGGCGGAGTAAACATTGCTGATTTTTGCAAGATGTCTGTTGTTGACGCGCTTGAATTTGTAAAAGATCTTTCGCTGACAGATAAGGAAAAGATAATCGGCGAGGAAATCATAAAGGAAATTATAGAGCGTCTTAATTTCTTAAAGAGCGTGGGATTGGGATACCTTACATTATCGAGAAGTTCAGGCACTTTAAGCGGAGGAGAAAGTCAGAGAATAAGGCTTGCCACACAGATAGGAAGCTCGCTTATGGGAGTATTGTATATTCTTGACGAGCCGAGCATAGGACTTCATCAGAGAGATAATGAAAAGTTACTTAATACTCTTAAAAGACTTCGTGATTTAGGCAATACCGTAATCGTGGTTGAGCACGATGAAGATACTATGTACGCCGCCGACTGTATTGTTGATGTAGGGCCCGGAGCAGGAATTCACGGCGGTGAGATTGTTTGTACGGGCGATGTTAACGAAATCAAAAAATGTGAAAATTCCGTAACAGGACAGTATCTAAGCGGAAAGCGCTGTGTTCCGGTACCTCAGAAACGCAGAAAGGGCAACGGACATTTTTTAGAAATTAAGGGCGCACAGCAAAACAATTTAAAAAATATCAATGTCAAAATTCCCCTCGGCGAGTTTGTTTGCGTTACAGGTGTTTCGGGTTCGGGAAAAAGCTCGCTAATAAATGAGATTTTATACAAAACCCTTGCGCGGGAGCTTAACGGTGCAAAAACAGTTTCCGGCAAACATAAAGAGATAAAGGGAATAGAGAATCTTGACAAAGTCATCGCAATTGACCAAAGTCCAATTGGCAGAACTCCGCGTTCAAATCCTGCAACCTACACGGGTCTGTTCACCGATATAAGGGCTTTGTTTGCTTCTACTCAGGATGCAAAAATGAGAGGCTACACGCAAAGCAGATTTTCATTTAACGTAAAGGGCGGGCGATGTGAGGCGTGTCAGGGTGACGGAATAATAAAAATTGAAATGCACTTTTTATCTGATGTTTATGTTCCCTGCGAGGTTTGCAAAGGAAAACGATATAACCGTGAAACGCTTGAAGTAAAGTATAAGGGCAAGTCAATTAACGATGTTCTTGAAATGTCGGTTGAAGAAGCTATGGAGTTTTTTGCAAACATTCCGAAAATATCCCGCAAGCTGAAAACTCTGTTTGACGTAGGACTCGGCTATATAAAGCTCGGTCAGCCTGCTACAACGCTCTCAGGCGGAGAAGCTCAAAGGGTTAAGCTTGCAACAGAGCTTTCAAAACGCAGTACGGGAAAGACAATTTATATTCTTGATGAACCTACAACAGGACTTCATATTTTTGATGTCCACAGGCTTGTTGACGTGCTTCAGCTTTTGGTAGATGGCGGAAATACAGTTGTTGTAATTGAGCATAATCTTGATTTAATAAAGACAGCCGACCATATTATTGACCTCGGTCCCGAAGGCGGAGATATGGGCGGACTGATAATTGCTCAGGGAACTCCCGAACAGGTTGCTAAAAATAAGGATTCATTTACGGGACAGTATCTTAAACCGCTGCTAAAATAGTAGAAGGCAAGGCGGAGTGACCACGCCCACAATTCGTGCAGGCGGGGTGACCCCGCCCACAATTTGTATAGACAGGTTTGATAAATTAAAAGACATTTTTTCCCGAGAGTTACCGTGCTATTAATTTTATTAAAAAATATTTTGAGAAATTGCATAAAAGAATGCAATTTCTCTTTTTTTATGCCTATAAGTGGAGGTGATGAATTGACAGAACAGATAATTCTGGCTGTACTTTCATTTGCAGGCACATTGTTCGGCTCGCTTGCAGGTATTTTTGCAACATCAAAATTATCAAACTACAGAATTGAACAGCTGGAAAAAAAGGTTGACAAGCATAATAATCTGATTGAGCGTGTATATCTTATTGAGCAGCACGAAGCGGTGATTGAGAATAAGTTAAAAACGGCTGATCACCGTATCTCAGATCTTGAAAATGAACAAAACCAGGAAAGGACAATATGACGTTATGAAAAAAATAAACATTTGTTTAACAAAAAACTGTCTTAATCGTGCTCTGCGTACTTTTTTACAGACAGCCATCGGATATATAATCACAAATCTGTCGCTTTATTTCGGAGGAATAGACCTTACAAACGGCGATGTTCTTAAGCATGCCTTTATAGGACTTGCAATTTCAGCAATATCGGCAGGCTCGGCGGCAGTAATGAATTTAGAAAAAGGGGAAGATAAAAAAGATGAGTAAAAAAATATATTTAAGTCCGTCAAATCAAAGCAGTAATTCCTATGCAACAGGCGGCACAAATGAAATGGCACAATGTGATAAGATTGCAAATGCCACAGCTTCTGCGCTCAAAAGATGCGGATTTGAGGTAAAGGTTGGAAAATCAGGAGATACAATGCAAAATCGCTGTAATGAAAGCGACAAATTTAAGGCAGATATTCATATGCCGATTCACACAAATGCCTATAACGGAAAAATAACGGGCGGCACAAGGGTATTTTGCCTTAACTCAAACGGCAGAAAGGCTGCCGATGCGGTGCTTAAAACACTTGGCGCAATTTCACCGGGAACAGCCGACAGCGTTTCGTATCAGACAGGACTTTACGAAATCAATGTGCCGAATGCTCTGACAATTTACGTTGAATGTGAATTCCACGATACCAAGACAGGCTCAGACTGGATTAGAAACAACACAACAAACATTGGTGAAGCCATTTGCAAAGGTTTATGCAGCTACTTTGGCGTGACTTATAAGACGTCGTCATCAGGAGGCAGCAATGGCAAAAAAAGTGAATTTAAAAGCTATATTGTAAGGATAACATCATCTGACGGTGTGAATATCAGAAAAGGAGCGGGAACAGACTACGCAATCACAGGTGCAATTCCAAAAGGCGGCGCATATACAATTGTCGAAGAAAAAAACGGCAAGGGCGCTTCAAAATGGGGTAAACTCAAAAGCGGCGCAGGCTGGATAGCTCTGGACTATACCGAGAAAATCAAATAATTTAAAATGCAAAACGCGGTGCTTATGCACCGCGTTTTTGCTTTATATTATACTTTATTATTAATTCTTAATGAGAATAAAGATAATATTATGATTATTGTTTGTGTTTAAAAAACCAATTGTAATTTATTAATCAGGCAATCCTGCAGCTGTCTTCTGTATTTTTGTTGCATCCATAATATTCACTTGACCGTCAGCATTTACATCAGCAACATAAGTAACTGTATCATCGTCAAGTTTTTCAATATCGGCAGCAGCTTTCTGAACAAGGGTTGCGTCCATAACATTAACGACTCCGTTTTTATCAACATCGCCTTCAATAACATTTGCTATAAGTTTAATTGTGAAATTACCGCCGATTTCGTCGTCTATTGAATTATAGTAATCCGTAAGGCTGAAAGAGGTATTTCCGCTTTTAACAAATGAGCGGTTATCAAGTGTTCTTGGCAGGAATATCATCTGATGTGAATTTAAGTCTGAAACCCATTCACAGCAGCCGATTGTGACAGGTTCTTTATCATTACAGGTAATTTTAACTCCGATTGCGCCGCTTTCGTCAGGGACAATGTAATTATTAACAGCAATATTCTGATTTCCTGCATATTCCACCTGACCGCTTGCAATTTCAGTCCACTGTGCTTCGTCATTTGTCGGAACACCGTTTGTTGTTGGAATGTAGTAAATAATATAGTTATCGCCTGCATTACTTGTTGAAAACTCAACATTGCTTATTGAAGACATCTCAGCCGAAAAATCAAAGGTGTTTATGAAAGTAATTTCAGATGGATTGTCAACAGAGCTTTCATCAAAAGCCATATTATATGTCGGACCGAATTCATCTACCTGAAGAAGCTGATTACAGCTGTGATTTTTAATTACGTCATTTATCGCGAAACCTTCACTGAAAACGCCGGATGCAAAATATTTATCCTCATAGGAGATCCATATATAACTTAAAATATCTCCCCAGGAGTTTTTAACCAGCCAAGCCCCGTCACTTTTAGGTCTATGAGAAGGATTAAAATTGTTTTTTGAGTAATTATCGTCCCAGCCTACTACAAAAACTTGGTGACCCGATACGCTAAGTGTGTCAACATCCAAATCTTCACCGCAATAATATGCTGATGTGTCCGAATTAATATAGTCAAAAACAACCGCGAAAGAAGCTGATATACCTCCGCACTCCATTATTGTTCTTTTAAAATACTCTGCATCAATATTTTCACTGTCCATTACTCTTACACCTCCGGCGTAGAACAACGGCTCAATATGTTTTAAATCTTCAAAATATTCCTTATTGCTGCTCATATAAGGCAGATCACTTTCAAGAACAGTACCGCCGCTTGTTAAATAGCCGTAACCGGTCATTGACAAAGCTCCGGAATTCACACGGTCTCTCTGCCATCCTTTACCGTCATTTCTTAAAGATGCCCAATAGTTTGCGTGTTCTTCGGATAAATCATATTCTCCGAATCCGTTTTTAAGGAGAGCAGTTTCCATAGCTGCCATTCCTGAAAAGAAAACACAGGTATTCTGTTGTCCCTGATCTTTTACAGGTGTCACAAAACCTGCGTCAACACTGCTGTAACTTTGGGGAAGTTCGGATTTTTCATCAACAGTTTCAGCAAGTAAACTTTTTTCTGACGCTCCCTGCACAACCATTGAACCGCCGGTTTTTCCGATAGCTGAAGATTTAGTTTGGTACGCAAATGCAGTAGTAATTGAGCATAAAACCATAATTGACGATAATATTGAAGCAACAAACTTTTTCAAAAAAAACATCCTTTCTTTCTAATAGAACACTTAATTAAGTAAGAATTATAATATTATATCTCCTTAAAAAGTGAAAAAATTACTCTTATATACAGAAAGCTGCCTTTTTCAATTGTCAAGACAACGAAATAGGCAGCAGTCTTAAGAAATAAAACACTCTGTTACTGATTAAACGAATTTCACAGCTGTTCCGTATGCAAGAACTTCAGCAGCCTGCTGCATAATCGAGGCGGAAGTGTATCTTACGCATACAATAGCGTCTGCGCCCATTTGGGTAGCCTGATCAATCATACGCTGAGTGGCAATTGCTCTTGATTTTGCCATCATTTCCGTGTAAGATTTCAATTCGCCGCCAACCATAGTTTTAAAACCCTGTCCCATATCGCTGAACATATGTTTTGACTGAATTGTGTTTCCCGTTACAAGACCGAGTGTAGCACAGTTTTTGCCTGCAACAGTTTCTGTAGTAACTAAAATCATAATAGTACCTCCAAATTTATTTTCATTATAATTTTACAACATATTATATTATTCGTCAATATTTTCAAGTTCATTTTCATCTATTTTTCTGAGGGATTTTTTGTTAAATGCGTCATAAATAAGAGGAATAATATATAATGTCATAAAGGTAGCATACACAAGACCGCCGATACATACTATGGCAATCGGCTGCATCATTTCTGCTCCTGTGCCTATTCCGAGAGCCATTACCGAAAGTCCGAGTATTGTGGTGAGTGCGGTAATAAGAATCGGACGCATTCTTGTTTTTCCTGCCTCAACAATGGCCTCAACACGCTCTTTTCCGTCAATCCTGAGTCTGTTGATGTAGTCAACAAGTACGATACCGTTGTTTACTATAATACCGCAGAGCATTACAAAACCTACGAGAGCCACAACGCTCACATCAAAGCCTGTTATAAGAAGTGCAAGGAAACCTCCGGTAAATGCAAGAGGTATTGTAAACATAATTATAAACGGAGATTTAAGACTCTGGAACTGAGCGACCATTATTAAATATATAAGCACAATACCAAGTATAAGCATAAGCATCATTTGCGACACAGCTTCCATAGTTGCCTTATCAGTTCCCGTATATTCAATTGAACAGCCGGCAGGCAGATTATAATCATTAAACAATGCCTTAGTATCGTTTGATACCTGAGTCATAGTGTGTCCTTTTTTTATTGTACCGCTGATTGTAAGGTATCTTTTCTGTTCCTGCCTTGTGATTACGTTCATGGTCTCTGATTTTGAAATGTCAGCAACAGAGGAGAGAGAGGTCGTTTTTTCATTTCCCTCTTTATCAGTATAAGTTAGCTGAATACTTCCTATTTTATCGGAAGAAACAGTTTTAGACTCGTCTTTTACGACAACAATGTCTATATCGCTGCCGTCATCATTTGTCAGAGTTGTGGAAGTTTTTTCGTCAGTTATTGCCGCCGCAATCTGCTGATAAACCTGAGCAACCGTAAGTCCCTTTTTAGAGGCTTTTTCCTTGTTGACAGTTACCTTGATTTCAGGAGAGGTTGCTCCGACTCCGCTGTCGGTCTCGTCAATTCCGTCAACTGTTTTCAGTTTTTCTGCCATATCTTCCGCTGTTGACTGCAAGGTTTTAAGGTCATCGCCGTATAGCATGATCTGAATACTTCCGTCGCCGAGCAGAGCGCTCATTGAGCTTGATGAACCGCCGCTCACACTGACCTCCCCGTTGATTTTTTTAAGATCATTGCTGATACTTTCAGAAATACTGTCGCTTTCTTTTGTGAATTCATCCTTTAGCACGGCATATGCGGCAACGCTTCCTGCGTCACTTGATTCGCCTCCTGCCGACATACCCATAATGCTTGATGTGCTGCCTGTCATAACGCCGACCGTTTCAAATTTATCATACTTGTTAAGTATATCATTGACCTGTTCTGCGGCGTCAATAGTTTCTTCAAGTGTTGCGTTATCATCAAGTGTGACCATTACCTGGATCTCGGTACTGCTCATTTCCGGCATAAAGCTGAAGCCTCTTGCAAGAGAACCTGCAATGCTTGCAACAAGAACTGCAAGCACAACGAGAATTGAGCAAATCTTATGCCTGAGTACAAAACGCAGAGATTTTTCATAGGATCTCATAATCCTGCTTTGCTGTATGTCCTTTTGAGGCTTGATGTTTTTCAGCATTCTCTGGCTCATTGCCGGAACAAGCGTCAGAGCAACAATAAGACTTGCAAGCAGCGAATATGCTATTGTAAGCGACATATCAACGAAAAGCTGACGGGTAATTCCCTCAACAAACACAATTGGCAGAAATACGCAAATTGTAGTCAGAGTTGAAGCGGCAATTGCTCCCGCAACTTGTCTTGCTCCGTTGACTGCCGCTTTAATCGGAGATATTCCGAGACCGCGAAGCCTATAGATATTTTCAATAACAACAACAGAGTTGTCAACAAGCATTCCTACGCCTATTGCAAGTCCCGAAAGGGAAAGCATATTAAGCGTAACTCCGCTGAAATACATCAGCACTATTGCAAATACAACGCTTATCGGAATTGAGCAGGCAACAATAATCGTAGGTTTTATATCACGCAGGAAAAGAAACAGAATTATAATTGCAAGAACAGCGCCCATAAGCAGATTTTGAAGCACGCTGTTAATTACAATTGAAATGTAATCTCCCTGATTATAAAGGTTTGTAAAGTTCAAGCCTTTGTTCTCGTCGGAAAGAGCTTTCAAATCGTTATTGATATTATCGCACACTTCTGATGTAGCTATATTGCTCTGCTTTGAGAAGCTCAGAATAATACCCGGCTTTCCGTTTATCTTTGCAAATATTTCTTCCGAGTCGTCTGCAACAAAGATATCTGCAACATCATCAAGTGTGACTACGCCTATTCCATCAATGCCGGTATCAAAAAGAGCAAGCGTTTTAAGCTCTTTTTCATTTTTTACTTCATCGCCGACGCGAACCATATATCTGTTGTTGTCATCATCGGTAACATAACCCGCAGGCATTGAAAAATTCTGAGCGGTAAGTATTCCTGATATGTTTTCAACAGTAACAGTATTATTCATATCTGCACTGTCTTTTGCTTTATCCTTTTGCTCGGACAATGAGTCGATTGAGCTCTGCACTTCGCTTTGTGCCGAATTAAGCTGAGTTACGGCACTCTGTACTTCGCTTTGTTTTGCAGTAAGTGCTGTCAAAGCCGACGACATCTGAAAATCAGCGCTTGACTGCTGCCGTGAAATTGTTGCAAGTGCCTGATTAACGGTAAAGGTCTGGTCGTCAAGTCCGCTTATGGCGGAATCTATCTGAGCAATTCCTGAATTTATCTGCGCGGCCTTGTCACTGAGGCTTTTAAGTGAGGAATCCATATTTTCTGTGTCTGTTCCAAGCTCTGCAAGCGTTTGGTTGATTTGCTCTATTGATGAGTTTACCGTACCCAAAGCGGCATTTGCCGATTCAATGGCGAGTGCAAGGCCTTCTTTTGTCACATTATATGGTTTAAGCTGCTCATCAATCTGAGCAAGCTGTTGTTCAAGCTGAATGTACTCCTCACTGTTATCGTCCAGTCCGTTCATTTGATCAAGTATGGAAACATAAGCATTGTTTATTTCAGTAAGCGTTTGTATCGTATTGGTAAGTGTATTTTTCTGAGCAAGAAGCTCGTCATATGAACCCTTAATTGTGAGAAGAGCCTGATATGCAGTTTCAAGAGTCTGCTTTGTCTGTGTAAGCGAAGATTTTTGGTCAAGAAGCTCCATTTTTGCCGACAAAAGCTGAGTTTTTCCGTTTTCTGCTTTTCCCTGAGCATCTGCAAGCTGTGCTGCTACATCGCTCTGCTGTGTGGAAATCTGTTCCATTGACGATGATATTGTCTGAGCTCCGTTTTCAGCGCTGTCAATATTGTCGTCAATTTCCTTTTTAGCGCTGTTTAGTTTATCTTCCGCATCCGAAAACTGCTCTTTAAGCGCGGAATCAATTTTTTTGTTGAGATTGTCAATTTTTTTCTGAGAAATTACTATATTCTCTTTTTCGGTTACCACACCCTTGTCGCTGACCGAAGCAACTCCGTCTATTCCTTCGATTTTGTTCATAAGCTCGTTGCTTACATACTCTGAAAGCTCGGTGCGGTTTTTTCCCTCATAGTCAACTGCCACCATTGCAACAGGAAGCATATTCGGATTTACCTTAATCAGATACGGAGTTCCCACGCCGTCGGGCCAGCTGTCTGAAATTGTGTCAAGGCTTGAACGCATATCGACAGTTGCGGTGTCCATATTTGTTCCGTCCTCAAACTCAATCATCAGCATTGAATAGTTTTCTGCCGAATTAGAGGTGATTTCCTTAACTCCGTCTATTGTTGACATAGACTGCTCCAACGGCTTTGTCACGGTCAATTCAACCGTTTCGGGAGTCTGACCGCCGTATGTTGTCATAATTATTGCATACGGAAAGTCCATGTTAGGCATAAGGTCGGGCGTCATTTTGAAGAAAGACACAAATCCCAGCACCAGAACAAGTACAACTCCGATAAATACTGTCATCGGTTTTTTTACACTGAATTTAGAAAACATTGATTACTCCTTAATTGCAGATTAATTTGTGATTAGCTTAATATTTAATTACTGCACCCTGCTTTATAATTTCAAGCTTGCGCATATAGCTTTCTTTTACATTATTGGAATCTTTGCCCATTACATAAACATTAAAAAGAGCATTTTTAAGCACTTGCGTAAGAATTTGTGAAAGACATTCTACACTGTAATCATCTTTATATTTAAGATTATCTCTGTTAAAATGCTTAGAAACGTCCTGCAGTGCCGCAAAACCGTCAAATCTGTTTAACAGATATTCCGATATTAAGTCGTCGTTAGCCCTGAGATTATTTAAAAGATTTTTTAATATGGCTTTTTGTCTGCTGTCCTTTGCAAAATCAGAAATAATTTCAAACAGTTTTTCATATGTATAGAAAATATCGTTGTTTGAATATTTCAGAGCTATGTTTGCACCCTCAAGCGACAGGTCAATAAACTTTTTTGTAAGCACTTCAACAAGGTCAACCTTATCGTCAAAATATTGATAAAAACTGCCCCTTGAAATATTGGCGGTCTTTATAATTCTGTTTATGCTGACTTTTTCAGCGGTAGAACTTGAGAACTCCTTCATAATCGCGTCAATAATTCTCTGACGTTTTTCTTCGGGAAGATTATAAAAAGTTTTTTTAATCATAAAAACACTCCTTTGCAGATGTGACAACCTATCATATGACTGACTGTCATAATTTTATCACCATCAAAAAGGAGTGTCAATATGTTGTTTCTAAATAAAATTGTAAATATTTTACGGTAAATTGTTTACATCACCTAATAATATCCGCACACTGCGCGTTTGTAAGTTCAATTAATTTTTGGGGAGCCAATTCAATTTGATACCCGATTTTTCCTGCGCTTACAATAATACGGGGAATTTTCTCAGCGGTAATATGAAAAGTGGTTCTGTATTGCTTTTTCATTCCTACGGGAGAACAGCCGCCTCGTACATAACCCGTTACTTTAGTAATATCTTTAACGTGTATCATTTCAACGGATTTTTCTCCCACGCTTTTTGCACATTTTTTAAGGTCAAGTTCTTCTTTGACGGGAACAACAAAAACATAATAGTCTTTGCTGCCCTTTGTTACAAGCGTTTTGAAAACATAGTCGGGATTTTGATTTAAAAGCTCAGCAACTGTTACTCCGTCAACGGCTTCTTTACCGTGAGGATATTGATGCGCTGTATATTCGATATTTGCTTTTTCAAGAATTCTCATAACATTAGTTTTAAACTCTGCCATAATGTCACCCTGATAATTATATTTTTATTTAATTTTAATTAGTTGCATTTGTAATGTCAAGAATAGTGCAGTTAATTAAATTATATTTATTTTGGAATAATAACGAAAGAAATAGGCTGAATTTAAAGCGTTAATTAAAAGAGATAAAATAAAATATCTGAAAATCAACAAAATATAATATTTGTAAGTTGATTTTTTGCTGAAAATGTGGTATATTTTGGATTAGTACATTTTTGATTTGAATATTTTAAATTTGAGATAAAATATATAGTTTTATTTCAATACAAATTATATCAAAGAGGAGCAAAAATATGGCAAAGGATATGTTAGAAGCCATTTATAATGCCGAAGAGGAATGTCGACAGCGTGAAGCCGACGCAAAATCAAAAGCGGCAGAAATGGTGCAACAAGCAAAAAAGGATGCCGCTCAGCTGATAAAAGACGCAGAAGATAAAGCAAATGAAAAGGCTGACGCGCTTTATGAGGCTGCTAAGTCAAACGGCAATACCGAGCTTGAAAAAGCAGTAGAAAATGCCGAAAAAGAATGTGCGAAAATATCCGCAAAAGCGGAGAATAACCGCACAAGAGTAATCAAAAATGCCGTAAACCATTTAATTGGCTGATTTGACCGTTAATTTGAGAATGTGGTGATGTTAATTGGCAAAATTAAAAATGAAGTCGGTTCGGATTATTGCACTTCGGCAGGATCGAAAGCGGCTTTTGGAGCATTTGCAGGACAGCGGATTAATTCAGATTAAGAAGAATGAGAAATCCGAAAAAGGCTTTGACAAGGTCAATATGACCTCGCAAATGCAGATTTTTGAACGCAATGTAACCCTAACCGAACAGGCATTGAGAATACTTGATGATAATGTTCGTGAGAAAAAGGGAATGCTTTCGGCATTTTCGGGAAGGCGTGAAATTGACCCTGACGAAATCGGAGTAATAGCCGCAGGTGCAGGCGATGTAATCAATGTATGCGCGCGGATAACCGAGCTTAACAAGCGGTGTGCTGACAATGCTGCCGAGCAGATCAGAATAAACACTTCTCTTGCACAGCTTGAGGTGTGGAAAAAACTTGACATTCCGCTGAACACATCTGATACAAAGTCAGCTGCGGTTTTCATAGGAACTCTTTCGGACGAATATACAGATGAAAGCCTTTCAAAAAGAATTGCAGAAGAAAATCCAAAGCTTGAATTTGAATTTGAAATTCAGTATTCGGCTGACGGAATGACTTGTGTTGTAATTTTTACACCGATAAGCCAGAAAGCTATGGCTGAAGATGTGTTGAGAAATATAGGTTTTTCAAGACCGATGAGCCCTACAAGCCGAATACCTAAAGTTAAGGCTGAAAGGCTCAGAGAAAAAAGCAAAAGACTTCTTGAAGAAACAGAGAATGCAAAACAAGAGATAATAACATATGCCGACAGGCGAGAGGACATAAGAAATACACAGGATTATTTCAGAATAAGAGCCGACAAATATAACGTAATAGGCGAGCTTGACCATTCGCGCCACGTCTTTGTTATTACGGGATATGTTCCCGAAGAGGACTGCGAAAAGCTTGAACAGCTTTGCAACAGGGTCGCAGTTTGTTATATTGAATTCGGCGACGCAGGTGAGGATGCTCCCGTAAAGCTCAAAAACAACAAGTTTGCTGAGCCGGCACAGGGAATTGTCAATATGTACGCTCCACCGTCGCATGCAGACATTGACCCAACGCCTATTCTCGCGTTCTTCTTTTATTTCTTCTTCGGAATGATGTTCTCGGACGCAGGCTACGGACTGCTTATGACAATAGTCATAGGAATTGTTCTTAAAGTATTTAAGCCCGACACTCAGATGAGAAACAATTTAAAGCTGTTTCAATACTGCGGCGTATCCACCTTTATATGGGGACTTATCTTCGGTAGCATTTTCGGCGACGCTCCGGCAGTTTTATACAATCACTTTACAGGCGCGTCGGTCACAATGGCAGATATTCTGCCGTGGCCTACTATTGACCCTCAGAAAGACGCATTGCTTCTTATGATAATATCAATAGCATTCGGACTTATTCATATTCTTGTGGGTATGGGCTGTAAATTCTACGTATGCTTAAAACAAAAGGATTATGCAGGTGCTTTTTTTGATACGGGACTTTGGATGCTTATGCTGATAGGTTTTGCAGTTCTTGCCGCAGGCATTGCCGTAAGTCAGAATATTATGATTATCGGCGCAGGAATTGCAATAGCAAGCGCGGTCGGTCTTGTCCTGACGCAGGGAAGAGGCAAAAAAGGCTTCGGAAAAGTAATCGGAGGGCTTGCTTCTCTTTATGATATTACAAGCTACATCAGCGACTTGCTGAGTTATTCAAGATTGCTTGCGCTCGGACTTACAACCGGCGTAATGGCTCAGGTGTTCAATATGCTTGCCACAATGTTCGGCACAGGTATTGCAGGCAGCATTATAATGGTTGTAATTCTTATTATAGGTCACGCAATCAACATAGGACTCAACGCACTCGGTTCATATGTTCATACAATGAGATTGCAGTACGTAGAAATGTTCAGTAAATTTTACGAGGGCGGCGGGCAACCGTTTGAACCGTTCTCGCTTAAAAGCAAATATATTAAAATTCAGGAGGAAAAATCATAATGAATGGATTATTTTTTGCACTTTTAGGTGCTTCAATCGCAACTGCTCTTGCAGGCTTCGGCTCAGCAAAAGGCGTAGGAGGTGCCGCTCAGGCATCAATGGGAGTTCTCTCTGAAGACCCTTCAAAATTCGGTAAAATGCTTGTACTCACACTTCTTCCGGGTACTCAGGGACTTTACGGATTTATCGTAGGCTTCTTAATTCTTGTAAACTGCGGAGTTCTCGGAGGAAATATGCCTACTCTCGGACAGGGACTTGCATTCTTAGGCGCTTCGCTTGCAATTGGTATCGGCGGTATGGTTTCAGGCTTTGCACAGGGTAAAGCAGCCGTTTCGGGTGTTGCTATGAGCGCTAAAGATGACAGAAACTTCTCAAAGGCAATGGTTTCGGTAACTCTCGTTGAGATTTACGCTCTTCTTTCTTTCATTGTTTCACTTCTCGTAGTAATTGCTGTTCCGGGACTTAAAATCTGATGTTTAGCTCCAATTAAAAACGGATATTATAAAGGCAAATTTGCATTAAATTTTATTTCGTTTTTAAACGGTGTTAGTATGAGAAAATTTGAACAGAAAGGTGGGGTCTGTATGAACGGCGGTGACAAAATTCTCAGCCGCATAAAATCAGACTGCGACGAAAATATAAGGGCAATTGAAAAAGAAGCCGCAGACACCTGCTCGCAGATACTTGAAGAGGGCAGGGCACAGGCTGACAAGGCCGCGCTTGAAATTGCTCAAAAGGCTGAGGTTAAGGTAAGTCAGATCAACGCTTCGTCAAAAAGCCGCGCAGAGCTTGAAATAAGAAATGCACTGCTTAAAAGGCGCCGCAGGGAAATTGATATTACGGTAGACGCAATTCTTGACTACCTTATAAATCTTGATGATAATGAGTATTTTAATATAATTTACAGGCTTGCATCAAAGCTGAGCGGCAGGCAGGGTGAAATCCTGCTTAACGCAAAGGATATTTCAAGACTTCCGTCCGATTTCGGACAAAAGCTTGAGCAAAACGGACTTAGTGTAAATATCAGCAAAACTCCTGCTGAAATATCAGGCGGATTTATTCTTAAATGCGGTGATATTGAAGAAAATATGGACTTTGCGGCAATAATTGCGGACAAGCGCGATGAAACAGAGGATTTGATAAATCGTGAACTGTTTGCGAAGTAAGGAGGATTTATGGCTTTATCATATGAATTTTCCATCGGCTCTGTGCGCGCAAAGGAAAAATCTCTTTTAACAGGTTCTGATATTGAGCAAATGCTTTCGTTTAGAAGTTTAGACGAGCTTTGCCGCTTTTTGAATGACAAGGGATACGGTGACGGAAACGAAATCGATGAGATTTTAAGCAGTCATGCAGACTCGGTATGGAGTTATCTTAAAAGCATTGCTCCCGACTTTGACATTTTTGCGCCTTTTATATATCAGAATGATATTCATAATCTCAAGGTCGTCCTCAAGGGCACTATGGCAGACCGAAAATATGATGAATTGCTTATCGCTCCGTATACGATTGACGCCGATGTTATGAAGAAAGCCGTTGAAAACAGAAAGTTTTCGCTTCTTCCCGAATGGCTCGGAAATGCGGCTGATGAAGCATACGAGATATTGGCGCATACAGGCGACGCACGAATGTGCGACGCAATAATCGACAGAGCGGTTATGGAAAAAATGCTTGCCGATTCCGAAAAATCGAGTTCGGAATTTTTAAGCAGCTATTTTAAAACACTTGTATTTTACAATAATTTAAAAATTGCAATACGCAGTTCAAGAACGGGCACAGACAGAGATTATCTGCTTAAAGCTCTGTGTGATGTTGAAAACTTCAGAAAAACGTCGGTAATAAATTCAGCTCTTAAGGGCTGTGACGCTTTAATTGATGAAGTTTCAAAATACAGCGAATACGACTGCAAAACTGCAATTGACGAATATAAAAAATCTCCGTCTGCGTTTGAAAGATTTGTTGACAACAAACTGATAGGAATGGCAGTTGAAATCTGCAAACGCGCAAGCGAAGGCGCAGAACCGATAATCGGATATTATCTTGGCTTTGAAGCGGAAAAGAAGGTAATCCACATAATTGCAAGCGGAATCAGGACTAACTCCGATACGGAAATAATCAGGGAAAGGCTGCGTGAGATATATGGCTAAAAACATTGCAGTAATCGGAGATTCCGAAAGCATCAAGGGCTTTTGCGCAATCGGACTTGACATATTTCCCTGCACCGATTCTGACGAGGCACAGCATTTACTGCGCAGACTTGCAGACAGCGACAATTACGCTGTAATTTATCTTACTGAAGAATTGTTTGAATTGGTTGAAAAAGAACGCAAACGCTATGAAGAAAAGCTGACTCCTGCCATAATTCCGATCCCCGGCGTAAAGGGAAATTCCGGAATAGGCACAAAACGTCTGTCATCATTTGTTGAACAGGCGGTCGGTTCCGATATAATCTTCAACGATTGAGGTGTATAATTTGAAATCAGGAATAATTACAAAAGTCGCAGGTCCTCTGGTAATTGCAGACGGAATGCGTGACGCAAATATGTTTGACGTTGTTCGTGTAAGCAAACAGCGTCTTATCGGTGAAATAATAGAAATGCACGACGATCGTGCTTCAATTCAGGTATATGAGGAAACTTCGGGACTCGGACCGGGCGAAGAGGTTGAATCTACGGGTGCTCCGCTTTCGGTAGAGCTTGGCCCCGGTCTTATCGGTTCGATATATGACGGTATTCAGCGTCCTCTGAATGAAATTATGAAGGTTGCGGGCACAAATCTTAAACGAGGCGTTGACGTACCTTCTCTTAACCATGAAAAGAAATGGCATTTTACTCCTGTTGTAAAAATAGGCGATAAGGTCGTTTCGGGAGATGTGCTCGGAACAGTTCAGGAAACGAACGCCGTTCTTCATAAAATTCTCGTGCCAAATAAAATAAACGGAACTGTAGAAAAAATAGCTGAAGGCGATTTTACAATTGATGAAGTAGTCGCTGTAATAAAAAGCGATAAGGGCAGTGAAGAGATTAAAATGTTCACAACTTGGCCTGTTCGTGTAGGACGTCCGTACAAGAGAAAACTTTCTCCTGATATTCTTCTCACTACGGGTCAGCGACCCATTGATACTCTGTTTCCGCTTGCAAAAGGCGGAGTTGCGGCAGTTCCGGGCCCGTTCGGTTCGGGCAAGACCGTTGTGCAGCACCAGCTTGCAAAGTGGGCTGCCGCCGACATTATTGTTTACATCGGCTGTGGTGAACGCGGAAACGAAATGACCGATGTTCTAAACGAATTCCCAGAGCTTAAAGATCCGCGCACAGGCAACTCACTTATGGAGCGTACCGTGCTTATCGCAAACACATCTGATATGCCTGTTGCGGCGCGTGAAGCCTCAATTTATACAGGTATTACAATCGCCGAATATTTCCGTGATATGGGCTATACCGTTGCTCTTATGGCTGACTCGACCTCACGCTGGGCAGAGGCTCTGCGTGAAATGTCTGGACGACTTGAAGAAATGCCCGGCGAAGAGGGTTATCCTGCATATCTCGGAAGCCGTCTTGCTCAGTTCTATGAGCGTGCAGGCCGAGTAATAGTAAACGGAAGCGAGGACACCGAAGGTGCGCTGTCGGTAATCGGCGCGGTTTCACCTCCGGGCGGCGATATTTCCGAGCCCGTTTCTCAGGCTACGCTCAGAATTGTTAAGGTATTCTGGGGACTTGACGCAAATCTTGCATATAAACGTCACTTTCCTGCAATTAACTGGCTGACAAGTTATTCGCTTTATACAGACCAGCTTAAAGATTGGTTCGCCGAAAATGCCGCTCCCGACTTTATGGAGCTAAGGGGCAGACTTATGGCGCTTTTGCAGGATGAGTCGGAATTACAGGAAATAGTAAACCTTGTAGGTATGGATGCGCTTTCCGCTCCCGACAGACTAAAGCTTGAGACCTCGCGCTCAATTCGTGAGGACTATCTGCACCAGAATGCGTTTGACCCGACCGACACATACACCTCGCTGAAAAAGCAGGTGCTTATGATGCGCTCGATTTTAAGTTATTATGACAAGGCGTCAGATGCGCTTGAAAAGGGTGCAGACATAGAAATGCTTGTAAATATTCCCGTACGTGAACGCATCGGCCGTTTTAAATACGAACAGGAAGATAAGATAAATGACGAGTTTGAGTCAATAGAGGCTCAGCTTGACAGTGAAATTAATGACGTGCTGAAAAGGAGTGATGACTGATGCCAAAGGAATACCGCACCATAAAAGAGGTTGCCGGCCCTCTGATGATGATAAGCGACGTTGAAGGCGTAACGTATGACGAGCTCGGTGAAATTGAGCTTCCTAACGGCGAAACACGCCGTTGCAGAGTTCTTGAAGTAAACGGAAGCAATGCGCTTGTTCAGCTTTTTGAATCTTCGGCAGGCATTAACCTTGCGGGCTCAAAAGTGCGTTTTCTCGGCAGGTCAATGGAGCTTCCAGTATCGCCCGATATGCTTTCGCGAGTATTTGACGGTCTTGGCAATCCAATTGACGACGGCCCTGCGCTGATTCCCGAAAAACGTCTTGACATCAACGGAACTCCTATGAATCCGGCGGCAAGAAACTATCCTCAGGAATTTATTCAGACGGGTATTTCCGCCATTGACGGACTTAATACGCTTGTAAGAGGACAGAAATTGCCGATTTTCTCGGCGTCTGGACTTCCGCACGCTCAGCTTGCGGCTCAGATTGCACGTCAGGCAGCCGTAAGAGGCAAGAACGAGCAGTTCGCCGTTGTTTTTGCGGCTATGGGTATTACTTTTGAGGAGTCTGACTATTTTGTACAGTCCTTTAAGGAAACAGGCGCAATCGACAGAACAGTCATGTTTGTAAATCTTGCAAACGACCCTGCAATTGAGCGTATTGCAACACCTAAAATGGCTCTTACCGCAGCGGAATATCTTGCATTTGACTTGGGAATGCACGTTCTTGTAATTATGACCGACATCACAAACTACGCCGACGCTTTGCGTGAGGTTTCTGCCGCAAGAAAAGAGGTACCCGGACGAAGAGGTTATCCGGGCTATATGTACACGGATCTTGCAACTCTGTATGAACGTGCAGGACGTTTGAAGGGAAAGGAAGGCTCAATTACGCTGATTCCAATCCTCACAATGCCTGAAGATGATAAAACACACCCGATTCCCGACCTTACTGGATACATCACGGAAGGTCAGATTATTCTGTCACGTGAGCTTTACCGCAAGGGAGTAACTCCGCCTATTGACGTTCTCCCGTCGCTTTCCCGACTAAAAGACAAGGGTATCGGTCCTGACCGTACGCGTAAAGACCATGCGGCTACAATGAACCAGCTGTTTGCGGCATATGCGCGTGGCAAGGACGCAAGAGAACTTATGGTAATTCTCGGCGAGGCGGCGCTCACCGATATGGATAAGAAATACGCAGAATTTGCAGAAGCATTTGAAAACGAGTATGTTTCGCAGGGATACGATTCTAACCGTTCAATTGAAGAAACGCTTGACATCGGCTGGAAACTGCTCCACATTCTTCCGAGAAGCGAGCTTAAACGTATTAAGGACGATATGCTTGATGAATTCTACGGCGAATAATAACTGCATTGAAGGTGCTGATTTATGGCAATTATGAATGTAAATCCCACACGAATGCAGTTGTCAAAGCTGAAAAAGCAGCTTACAACCGCCGTGCGCGGACATAAAATGTTAAAGGACAAACGCGACGAGCTTATGCGCCGTTTTCTTGACCTTGTAAAAGAAACAAGAGAGCTTAGAGACAAGGTTGAAAAGGAGCTGTCTGCCTGCAACGCGCATTTTGTAAATGCAAGTGCGGTTATGTCAGCCGAGGCACTCGACGCGTCGCTTATGTCGCCCAAACAGCAGGTAAGTCTGGAGGTTTCTTCACGCAACGTAATGAGTGTTGATATTCCCGAATTTTCTGCGGTAACACGCACAAGCGACAGCGGTGATATTTTTCCGTATGGCTTTGCGTTTACTTCATTTGAGCTTGATGACGCGGTAATGTCGCTGAACGAGCTTTTGCCCGATATGATACGTCTTGCACAAATTGAAAAAAGCTGTGAGATGATGTCGGCAGAAATTGAAAAGACCCGCAGAAGGGTTAATTCGCTTGAGCACGTAATGATACCACGTTATCAGGAAACTATCAAGTACATTTCAATGAAGCTTGAGGAAAATGACCGCAGCAGCCGTACAAGGCTGATGAAAGTTAAAGATATGCTGCTTGACAAGGCGCATAATTATTCTCAGCGGCCTGCCGAATAACAAAATAAATTATCAAAGACATCGCAGAACTCTCTGCGGTGTCTTTTTTGCTGTATAGGAAATTGCTTTGTTATACTCGGCAAATATAAGATATTTAATTTGTCGAACCTTTCTGCTCGAATTGTGAGCGACATCATGTCGCTTTTTTGATATCTATAATATTTTATTGACATTACAAGAACGCTATGTTACAATATATCACATAATAAGATCATATGTATAAAATAAACTGAAAAACCGCTAAAATTTTTCCTCAAGTAAGCTACTTATGTATTATCACCGCGAAAATCCGCATTTAATCGGACTTTCGCGGTTTTTTGACTTTCTGTTTGACGATTTTTGATACGATAATTAATTTAATTTTTCCATTTGTTTTCGCTTTTGTTCTATACTGCTGTGTACATATCTTTGTAGTGTTATCTGT